>NZ_JADEXI010000462.1:0-3744 GCF_015207185.1 Microcystis sp. LEGE 08355
ACTTTAGTGGGGGCCTCTTCTAATCTTGTCGCCGCCGGAATCGCCGAACAACCCGGGGGCAAAATTAGTTTTCATACCTTCCTGCGCTACGGTTTACCAGTGATGTTTACTCAGTTAGTCGTCTCGGCTATGTATATGTTAGTTTTCTTTGTCTAGTCTATCTCTGGGGGGATTAATGTTAAGTCCGTTTAAGATTGACAAAATCGTTAACATTGATTAACATTCTCCTATCGTGCTAGATAATCTGGATTGATCGGCGATCGTGAACAAAAAAATCTCTGTTTTAGCACCAGATTTATCCGGTGGTGGTGGCACAAGAGTCTATTTGATTGCTCAAGTCTTGCAACAGCTAAACTGTCAGGTGACGGTCTATGGTCCGATTTTTGGCCGGGAAATCTATCCCACCCCACCGGGGAATTTACCCCTGGTATCGGTCAAAGGCAATAATTATCCCCAGTTTTTTGGCCAGATCAAAACTTTACTCGATCGCCTCTCCGGAGAGATTATCTACGCGGTTAAACCCCGTCCCACCAGTTTCGGCATCGGTTTACTGAAACGTTTTTTTTTCCCACGTCCCCTAATTCTCGATATTGACGATTGGGAAATGAGTTGGTTTGGTGGCGATCGATGGTCCTATCGTCCTCATCCCCGACAATTGGCTAGGGATATCCTCAAAAAAAATGGTGCGCTTAGGGACCCGAATCACCCTCTTTATCTGCGTTGGATGGAAAATTTAATTAACCGCGCTGATGCGGTGACGGTTAATAATCAATTTTTGCAAAAGCGCTATGGGGGGATTTATTTACCGAATGGCAAGGATACGCAACTTTTCGATCCCAATCTCTACGATCCTGTCGCTTGTCGTCAAAAATACGGTTTATCTGCCTATAAAGTCTTAATGTTCCCTGGTACAGCTAGACCCCACAAAGGTTTAGAAGATGTCTTAATCGCTTTAGATAAAATTGCTGATCCTGATTTTAAATTGGTGGTGGTGGGAGGTCGCCAAATCGGGGATGGCTATCTGGATAGTTTGCTAGAAAAAGGTCAACCTTGGTTAATTCATTTACCTGCTCAACCGATCGATCAAATGCCGGAAGTTATCGCCGCTGCCCATGCTATTATCGTTCCCCAGAGGGATGAAGCCACGGCTAACGCCCAATTTCCGATTAAACTCACCGATGGTATGGCGATGGCTAAACCGATTATTTCCACTAAAGTGGCAGATATTCCCGAAATTTTAGCTGATATTGGCTATTTAGTCGAACCTCGATCGCCAGAGCAACTAGCTGCTATGATTAGCGAAGTTTTTAATCATCTCGACTCGGCTAATGCACGAGGACTAAAAGCGAGAGAGCGCTGTATCGCCTCCTATAGTACCACCGCCATGGCGACAACTCTCTCTGGCATAATTACTTCTCTGGAAGGGAAATATTAGTTGACCGTTGACTATTTACTTTATTACTTGCGATGAATCCTAATCAAATTCTCCTTAAATATACGCTTAAATACTGGATATTAGTGATTTCCAGTATTGTTATCGGCTTTGTCAGTACCATATTTAATGGCGTAGGAACTGTTTTAGTTATCCCCTTACTAATTTCTTTTATTAATCCCGAAAATGATCTTTTAAAAAATGCCCCCCAAATTATCAAAAAGCTGCTCTCCCTTTTCGAGGTTTTCTCGGTCGATACTCGTTTTTTCTGGATGTTTGCGGCGATATTATTAATTTTAATTCTCAAGCACATTACCAATTTTGTCAGTAATTTGCTAGGCACTTACTTGTCTTTGATTATGGCCAAAGATATGCGAATTGATTCAGTTATTCTGTTGCTAGAAGTGGATATAGATTATTATGTAAAAAGTAAAATAGGAGATATTTTTAATCGTTTTATGTCCGAGATTAATCGGGCTGTAGCATCAATTAGAAATTACATAAACCTGATTAAGATTATCGCCACAGCTTTCATGTACTTGGCTATTTTATTATCAATTTCTTGGCAATTAACTATTCTTTCTAGTATTTTGGGTTGCTTTTTAGCTCTGCTTAATCAATACTTTGTCAAGAGATCGAAAAAGTTTGGAGAGATTATCACCCTAACGGCTAAACAGCAAACTAATAAACTGTTGGAACTGTTAACGGGAATTCGCCTAATTAAAGCGGTAGGCAATGAAAGATACGAATTAGAATCTATTGTGGAAGATATCGAAGCCAGGGAGAAAGCGGGTTTAGATGCCCAGACTAATAATGCTGTAATCGCCCCGCTCAATGAGATCGGCGGGGTAATTATTATTGCTTTAATTATCATTGCTGGTCGTTATCTTTTCAATGAACAACTGCAAGCTTTAGCGACAATTTTATTGACCTATCTCTATGTACTTTTCCGGGCCCTGCCGATAGTTAGTCAAATTAACAGTGCTAGGGGTAGTCTATTGGGTGATGTTTCCGCAGTAGAGGTGGTAGCGGATTTTCTCATTCGAGAGAATAAACCATTTATGAGCAATGGCTCTATTCCCTATCAAAGATTAGAGACAGGTATTCATTTTGATAACGTCCAATTTTCCTATCCCGGTCATCAAGAATTAGTTCTCAAGGGCATCGATATTTGGATTCCAAAAGGAAAAATGATCGCTCTTGTTGGTGCTTCGGGGGCGGGAAAATCGACAATTGCTGATTTATTACCACGCTTTTATGATCCTACAGCTGGGAGGATTCTTTTTGACGGTCAAGATTTACGGGATTATGATCTCAAATCCTTGAGAAAAGCGATGGGAATAGTCAGTCAAGACACTTTTCTCTTTAATAATTCTCTCCGTTTTAATATTGCCTACGGATTAAGCGATGTTAGTGATGCAGAAATTTTAGAGGCGACAAAAAGGGCGAATGCCTACGAGTTTATCTCCAAACTGCCGGAAGGACTGGATACGGAAATTGGCGATCGGGGAGTGAGACTTTCGGGGGGACAAAAACAAAGACTAGCGATCGCTCGTGCCTTACTGCGAGATCCGGATATTCTCATTCTCGATGAAGCCACCAGTGCTTTGGATACAATTTCTGAGCGTTTAGTACAGGAAGCGATCGATGAACTCTGTCGCGAGCGAACTACTCTTGTGATCGCTCACCGTCTTTCCACTGTTCAAAAAGCCTATCAAATTGTGGTGCTGGACAAGGGAAAAGTGGCAGAAATCGGCAATCATGAGGAATTATTAGCTCAAGGTGGTCATTATGCTCGTTTACACGCTCTGCAATTTAGTGATAGCAAAGAGGCCGACTCTAAGAATAGGGAAGATGAGCAAAAAAGAAAAGCTTATTTATCCTACGAAGCGAGAAGCAGTCTTAATAGTCTTTTAGGTTCTTTGCGTCTAGTATCTGAAGATTTAATCGAAGATTCTCAGGAGAAACAGGAAATTTTAGAAGAATCCTGTAGTTCAGCTATGCGACTTCTCCATATTATCGAAGACTACGAGTATTCCTCGACTCGATAGATCTCCTGCAAAAATCAAAAATTGTTGTCATAGTAAATCCAGTTATTAAAAACTGATTATTTATTTCCCCACCCCCCTGCCCCCCTAGGGCTGTTTCATTCTCCATCTTAAAACAAGAAGTCAGAGAGAACGTAGGTTGGGTTGAAGCATGAAACCCAACGCCTGCATGGGTTACGCTACCGCTAACCCATCCTACAAATAATTGTGCCTCCCTACTTAGGGTTGGCTGAAAAAGTTTTTCGTGGGGGCAGGGTGTGACCC
>NZ_JADEXI010000463.1:0-3740 GCF_015207185.1 Microcystis sp. LEGE 08355
CCACGACCCCGGCGACTGTTCGAGTTTTGTCAGGGAGATTATGGTGGTGACCCTTGCTACGAAGCGGTCTTTTCCGACCAAGGTTGGGACGGTCTACCACCTCTCTCAATATACAAGGTTGGGTTGAAGCATGAAACCCAACGCCTGGATGGGTTAGCGGTAGCGTAACCCATCCTACAAATAATTTTGCCTCCCTACTTATGTCCAACACAATCCAAAAATAATTATCAAAATGCTCCTAATTACTCTCAACGAAAATACTTTATCTTTATCTCCGGGCAGTCAAGTTATTTTTCCCCATCAGACTTGGGAAGATTACGAAAGATTACTGAGTTTACGTCTCCCAAAAACCTATCCTAAACTCTATTTTAATGGCAAAACTCAAGAAATTCGGCTTATGTCTCCTTTACCAAGTCATGGCAATCGTGTTGATACATTAAGGGATTTAGTAAAAATTATCCTCCGTCGCCAAGGCAAAGACTGGCAATGTTTTGATCCAATTACCTTGAAAATATCGGGGGAAGCAGGAGTAGAGCCAGATACTTGTTTTTATATTGATAATAGAGAGGCAATTTTAGGCAAAGAGAGAATTGATTTAACTGTTGATCCTCCTCCCGATTTAGCTATAGAAGTGGACTTTACTTCCCTGACTGATGTAGGAGCCTATCAATTGCTGAAAATACCCGAATTGTGGGTTTATCGTCGGGAAGAATTAAAAATATATCTGTTCAGAGAAGACGGTTATCAAGAAAGGGAAAATAGTCGTCTCTTTCCCGATATAAATATCAAGAAACTTTTTCCCTATTATGTAGAATTAGGCTGGAAGCAAGGTTCTAGTCTTGCCCTACGTCAATTTGAAGCTTTAGAGAATTTTAGTTAATAAATATTACCAATTGTGAATTTAAATATTTTTAAGTATTGAAGGTATTTGCAGATAAAATACTTATCATTTTGCCCCGATTGCCTCTAACTTTTCCCTCCCCACAGTAATCACTGGGTAAATAGAAAATTTCTTATTCTTTCTCCTAGAGATGAAGTACAGACTAATCCTTACTCATCAAGTATTTTAGCAACAATAACTAACCTCATCAATCGGAGAAAGGCTGTAACTGCCATAACCTCCCTTATATTATAAAAATAGCCAAGTTCTTAATTGTCGGTCTTACCGAGAATATCGTCTTATGAAGGGAGAATTATTAGCCCGCATGGGTTACGCTACCGCTAACCCATCCTACAAATAATTGTGCCTACCTACTTAGCAACAATAACTAACCGTATCTATCTGAGAAAGGCTGTAACTACCATAACCTCCGTTATATTGTAAAAATAGTCAAGTTCTTAATTCTCGGTAAAATCGTCCTATGAAGGGAGAATTATTAGTAGCCTGGGCAGCACAACAAAAATCCTTGGATAGCAGTTCTGCTGTGAACAGCCAAACGGTGGGAGACATTCCTGAACTGGTTCTTGTCTTGATCCTGCTGCTACTGATTGCCACTGCCGTTGCTCTAGTAACCCAGCGATTACGCATTTCCTATGTGGCAGGTTTAGTGTTAGCAGGATTACCGATCACCGATCTTTTATCTCGTCGTATTGGGTTAGATCCGTTTTTAGTGCTTAACCTTTTTCTGCCGATTCTGATTTTTGAAGCGGCGATTAATACGGATATCAGCCGTCTTCGCAGCACCTTTAAACCGATCGCACTGCTGGCAGGACCCGGCTCGGTTTTTTCTGCGGCGATTATTGCCGTTTTGGTAAAATTTGGCCTGGGGCTAGATTGGATTCCCGCCTTACTGGTGGGAGTGATTCTAGCAAACACCGATACTGTCTCGATGATTGCCGTCTTTAAGGAAATTCGGGTTCCCTCTAGGCTCTCGACTATTGTGGAAGGGGAAACACTATTTAATGATGCAGCCGCACTCGTCACCTTCAATTTGCTCTTGGTGATTTACGCGACTGGAACCATCAGCACCACACAAGTCATCAAGGAAGTGTTGATCGTTGCTCTGGGTGGGGGATTAGTGGGCGCTGTCCTAGGCTACCTGTGTCTGCCCATCTATGTGCGCTTACGGGAGCCGCTGAGTAGCCTGTTGCTTACGGTTGCACTTGCCTTGGGAGCTTTTCAACTTGGGCAGTTTTTGGGTGTATCGGGAGCGGTGGCAGTAGTTATTGCCGGACTTGTCTTTGGTAACTTGGGACTGCCTCGCAGCGCCTCTGCATCCGATCGCATTACCCTGATCAGTTTTTGGGAATATGCCGGTTTTATCGTCAATACCTTTATTTTTCTGCTCATTGGCATTGAAATCAACCCCTTGACCCTATGGCAAACCTTGCCATCGATTGTGCTGGTCATTTTGGCTTATCAATTGGGGCGTATTCTGTCAGTGTATTCTTTACTATGGGTACTTCGCTGGATTGATCGACCGATCCCCTTGCGCTGGCAACATATTCTGATTTTGGGCAACATCAAGGGTTCCCTCTCCATGGCCCTAGCGGTTGCCATTCCTTTGGCTCTAACAGGGAGGGAATTGATCATCGAGCTAGTCTTTGGGGCTGTGTTATTTTCTCTGGTTATCCAAGGATTAGCCTTACCCTGGTTAATTAAAAAGCTCAATATTAGTCAGGTTTCGGCAGTAACACGGGAGATTGGACAGTTACAGCTGCAGTTGATTGCGTCGAAAGCGGCACAAGATGAGTTAGCCAATTTACTGAAATCCGGCGTTTTACCGAAAGCAGTGTACGAAGAACTGTGGGCATCTTATCAGGCAAAAGTGGCGGTATCGGAACGGGTGCTGCGGGATGCTTATAATCAGTCTCGATCGGGGCAAATCGAGCCTAACAACGGTCAACTAGATGCCATTCGACGACGATTGTTCCTCGCTGAGAAGGCAGCCTTGAGCGATGCACTTCGCAAACGCATTGTACCAGAAAATTTAGTACAATCTTACGTTAAAGGTTTGGATGAGAAACTTCTATCGTTGGACGATGATTAGTTTGAATGCCGAGGTAATCGATCATCGGTTTGACGTATTCCGGACGAGTGACCACCAAAATAGTTGAGTCGGCTTCTAGGACGGTATTGCCGTTGGGAATCTCTAAACTGGCAGAAGCGTGACACTGATAGCCAATAATCAGCGAACCGGTCGGAAAGTTGGCATCTTGAGCGATTTGGGCAACGGTACGCCCAGCTACATAACAATCCCTGGGGACCGGCAGCTTTAGCACCTCCACTTGCCCCTGTTCAAAGTGCATCATCGATTCTACTTCGGGGTATTCGATCGCATTGGCCATGGTGGCAACGGCTAAATCAATCGTGCTGATGATGTGACTAGCTCCAGCAAGACGATAGGCTTCGAGAAATTCGCGATCGCACATTCTCACCACAATATGGGAAATGCCATAACTTCTAGACAGGGTGACTAGGGCTAGATTCATGGCATCGTCCCTTAGGGCGGCAACAACCGCGTTAGCTTGTTGAATCCCCGCCTCTAGCAGAACTTTCGTGCTGACAGCGCTCCCCTCAAAGGCCATGACACCAATTTTTTCCCGGGCAAACCGACAAGCTAAAGGGTCCACATCAACGATGGCCACGGTGTGTCCCAAGTCTAAAAGTTGTTGGGCTAAACCTAGCCCCATCATTCCCGCCCCACCAATTAAAACGTACATAGCGGCTCTTTACTTAACAAAATACTGCCTAAGTAGGTAGGCGTTAAAAATTATCAGATGCCCCCCTTATTCAGGGG
>NZ_JADEXI010000464.1:0-3737 GCF_015207185.1 Microcystis sp. LEGE 08355
GGGGGAGACGGGGAAATTTCAACTAATACCCCAAAACCCCAACCTCCAACCCCTCACTGATTACTGATTACTGATTACTGATCACTGATCACTGATGCTTCCCCTTCCCTAGTCTGGACGGTTAGCTTAAAATAAATGTAAGGATATGTAAACTTTCGTAACTATCTCGCCAATTGGCTAACCAATGATCCCAACAACTTCTTTATTCGCACCCGTTGACGATGATCTCCGTCTTTTGACCGATAACTTAAAAAACCTCGTCGGCGCTCGTCATCCCATTTTAGCGGCGGCAGCAGAACATTTGTTCGAGGCCGGTGGTAAACGCCTTCGACCGGCGATCGTGTTGCTGGTATCTCGCGCTACTATGTTAGACCAGGATATCACTCCCCGTCATCGTCGATTAGCGGAAATCACGGAGATGATCCACACTGCCAGTCTCGTCCATGATGATGTGGTAGATGAGGCAGAATTGCGCCGCGGTGTTCCCACCGTTAACAGTTTATTTGACAATCGCGTGGCGGTTTTAGCGGGGGATTTTCTTTTCGCTCAATCTTCTTGGTATCTAGCTAATTTAGATAATTTAGAAGTGGTAAAATTGCTCTCGGAAGTGATTCGTGATTTTGCTGAAGGGGAAATTCAACAGGGAATTAATCGCTTTGATACCAGTATCTCCTTGGCAGCTTATCTAGAAAAAAGTTACTACAAAACGGCTTCTTTAATTGCCAACAGTGCCAAAGCGGCTGGGGTATTAAGCGAGCAATCGGCTGAAGTTAATCATCATTTATATAATTATGGTCGCAATTTAGGATTAGCTTTTCAAATCGTCGATGATATTCTCGATTTTACCTCCCCCACGGAAGTATTAGGAAAACCCTCTGGCTCCGATTTGATCAGTGGTAATATCACCGCTCCCGCTCTCTTTGCTATGGAGGAAAATCCCTATATAGAAGTGTTGATCGAACGGGAATTTAGTCAGGAAGGAGACATCGAAAAAGCTCTTGATTTTATTCACTCTAGCCAAGGTATTCCTCGCTCAAAAGAATTAGCCGATCAATACGGTCAAAGTGCCTTAAAACACCTTGAATGTTTAGCTTCTTCTCCCTCAAAAGATGTGTTAATCGAGCTAGTGGATTACGTTTTGAGCCGAATTTATTAGGGAATAATAGTTCTCGCCGTAGCAATAGTCCAAGCATCGACTAATAATAAAAATAGGGTGAGAGTAAAAAGAATTCCATACATCCAAGGCTGAGAAAGGGGGCGAATATCAGTCATATCCAAGTTAGTTTTTTCCTCGATTATTTTGACCATGCGATTAAATCCCACTACTCGCATCGGCAATAAATAGGCTTTTTCTGCGGAGCGATCAAGGAAATAATAAACTAAACCACCCTGTCCTGTACTGCGACATTTAAGTTCTTTTATATCTGTCCAATTTAACCACCAACCAGAGCGAAGAAAAGCGGGAAACCATTGGGGATAGGTAACTTGTATCCCTGTCTCTGATAAAATCACTCTTTCACTTAAAGCTCCGTATAAAGCGATTAATCCTAAGCTAATTCCTACCCAGAGAAAATTGGAATTAACAGGGGAATTAGTGACTTTTGCTAAAAAGGGTAAAGGGATGGTTAACGCCACATATAAACTTAATAAAGTTACCCGAATTATTGGTGATATCCGAAAAGTTATTGTCTCGTTCATTTGATAACCTTAATCAGTAAACAGTAAACAGTAATCGGTGAAAACACAGCAGAAAACTGCCACTTAATACTCTAACACTTTAACACTTAATACTGTTCACTCAAAACTGACAACTGATAACTGATAACTGATAACTGATAACTGAACGGAGATTTGCACCTCGATCGCAGGTGATTGTTTGACCGTAAACTGTTATTCTAGGCATTAGGGACGTGATTTTAACTTGCTACAGTTATTAATTAATATTAACACTTATTGACTATTTCTATGAACAATGGTAAGCGCATTTGGGTCTATGACACTACTCTCCGGGACGGGGCCCAGCGAGAAGGTATTTCCCTCTCCCTCGAAGATAAAATTAAAATCGCCAGGGAATTAGATCGGATGGGTATTCCTTTTATCGAAGGCGGTTGGCCGGGCGCAAACCCTAGAGACGGTCAATTTTTCTGGAAACTGCAGGAAGAACCCCTAAAACAAGCGGAATTAGTCGCTTTTTGTTCCACGCGTCGCCCCCAGATCGAGGCCCGGGAAGATCGGATGTTAACCGCCATTCTCGCCGCTAGAACCCGTTGGGTGACAATTTTCGGCAAATCTTGGGATCTGCACGTCACAGAGGGCTTAAAAACCAGTCTGGAGGAGAATTTAGCCATGATAGGAGATACGATCGAGTATCTACGCTGTCAGGGAAGACGAGTCATTTATGATGCCGAACATTGGTTTGATGGTTACAAAAATAACCCCGAATACGCCCTTTTAACCCTGAAAACCGCCAGGGCTGCCGGGGCTGAATGGTTAGTTTTCTGTGATACCAACGGTGGCACTTTACCCCAAGAAATCGCCCCTATTGTGGAGAAAGTGCGGGAGCAATTGGGCATCGATCCTGATAACGAAAATGGGACTAAATTAGGCATCCATGCCCATAATGACGCAGGAACCGCCGTAGCTAACTCCTTAGCGGCAGTTAACGAGGGCGCACGCATGATTCAAGGCACAATTAACGGTTATGGGGAACGCTGCGGCAATGCCAATTTATGTACTTTAATTCCCAATCTTCAGTTAAAAATGGGCTTTTCTTGCCTAGAAGAAAATCAGTTAGGCCGATTGACGGGAACTAGCCGAAAAATCAGCGAAATGGTCAATTTAGCCCCGGATGATCATGCTCCCTTCGTCGGACGTTCCGCTTTTGCCCATAAGGGTGGTATTCACGTTTCTGCGGTGGCGAAAAATCCCCTGACCTACGAACATATTAATCCAGAAGCGATCGGGAATCAGCGCCGCATCGTCATTTCTGACCAATCGGGATTAAGTAATGTCTTAGCGAAAGCGCGCAGTTTTGGCATCGATTTAAATAAAGATGATCCCACCTGTCGGCAAATATTGGAACGTTTAAAAATCTTGGAAAGTCAGGGTTATCAATTTGAGGCAGCCGAAGCTAGTTTTGAGTTATTAATGCGGGAAGCTTTGGGACAGAGAAGCGACCTTTTTGAATTAAAAGGATTCCAAGTTTATTGTGATATGCTGCGGGATAGTGGTAATGCAATCGCGACAATTAAAGTACAGGTAAAAGAGGAAGATTTATTAGAAGTGGCCGAGGGTAACGGGCCTGTGGCTGCTTTAGATCTGGCTTTAAGAAAGGCTTTAGTCAAATTCTATCCCGAAATTGCTAACTTTCACCTGACCGATTATAAAGTGAGAATCCTCGATAGTGGTTCGGGGACGGCAGCGAAAACTAGGGTTTTAATCGAGTCGAGTAACGGTCAACAAAGATGGACTACCGTGGGAGTGTCTAGTAATATTTTGGAAGCTTCCTATCAAGCAGTGGTGGAAGGAATTGAATACGGTTTATATCTGCTGCAAAACAATAAACTAGAATTATCGGGTCAATTTTGTCCTTTGGGGATAATTTAAGCAACAGTTATCAGTTATCAGTTATCAGTTATCAGTTATCAGTTATCAGTTATCAGTTATCAGTTATCAGTTATCAGTTATCAGTTATCAGTTATCAGTTATCAGTTATCAGTTATCAGTTATCAGTTATC
>NZ_JADEXI010000465.1:0-3720 GCF_015207185.1 Microcystis sp. LEGE 08355
GGTGTGGGGTGTGGGGAGAATAAATAAAATAATCTCCTGTCTCCTGTCTCCTGTCTCCTGTCTCCTGTCTCCTGTCTCCTATCTCCTGTCTCCTATCTCCTATCTCCTATCTCCTGTCTCCTGTCTCCTGTCTCCTGTCTCCTGACTCCTGACTCCTGATCACTGATTCAAGAGGGCAATTGTTTAAAATCAAAATTTGTCTCTTTTCCCTTGACAGATGGCTCGGTTTGTGCTAGGCGATTAGCCATTTGTACCAGATCCACCCCGGTAGCTTGCCGCAATTGTTCGGCAAAGGCAGTCATTTTGGGGACAAGATTACCATCACCCCCGTCCACTACCGTCACCGTTTGCACCTGCACTTCTGGTACACTGGCGGCCATTAATTTCAGCAATAACTCCAATTTTTGATATAAAAAGATGTTTTTAGCGTTATTTCCCGCTCCTTGCCAAGAGGCTGCCAGTTTTTTGGTTCCTTCCGCTTGCGCTTTCCCCTGTTCGATAATTTTGGCCGCTTCCCCCCGGGCTTTTGCGATCGCTTGTTGACATTCCGCTGCCGCCGGGGCGATCACATCTGCTTGTAATTGCTGTTTCACCTGCTTAATTCGGGCAGTTTGTACCGCCACTTCTGCCTGTACTTTAGCTAAATCGGACATAACCACCGATTCTACCTCAGCAATCATGGCGCCGCGCTTAGTTTGAGTGTCGCGCACCCGTTTTTCTGCGTCAGCTTTGGCTATTTCTAAATCTTTTTGGATACGACGCAAAGCGGTTAGGCGTAGATTCTCGGAATCCTTGATAATCGATGTTTTTCGGGCTTTTGCTTCGGCTATCCTGGCATCTCTCTGTAATTCGGCTTTCTGCTTCCGTCCGATCGAATCAAGATAACGCACCTCATCGGAAATATTCTGGATCTGCAAACTATCCAAAACTAAACCCAATTTTTCCAGATCCTGTTCCGCTTCTTCTAGGAGACTTTTAGCGAAAGCAATCTGATCGGAGTTCGCTTGTTCTGGGGTTAAATTCGCCAAGACACCGCGCAAATTGCCCTCGAGGGTTTCTTTAGCCAATTGTTCGATTTCCTTGCGTTTCTTGCCCAATAAACGCTCGATCGCATTATGAATAATCGGTTCTTCCCCGGCAATTTTAATATTCGCCACCCCGGTGACGATCAACGGCACACCGCCCTTAGAATAGGCATTAACCACCCTGAGATCGATGATCATGTTGGTCAAGTCCATTCGATACACTTGTTCTAGCATCGGTAAACGAATACTGCTGCCCCCTTTTACCAAACGATAACCGATGGTTTTGCCCGTGGCCGTGGGGCGACGACTACCGGCAAAAATTAAAACTTCGCTCGGTTGACAGATGTGGTAGTAGTTACGGATGACTAATAAACCCGCACCTGTCCCTAAACCGAAAACTCCCAGTAAAACAGCGATAATTTCCATAGATTTTATTACGGTCGATGCTCGGATCAAATTAACTAAATTGTATCCATCAATTTCCAAACTTGACAGACCAGTAGTCTAGTAGGGTGTAGGTACATCGAAAATTAAAATAAGTAATGATAGAGTAAAATCCCCTAGTTTTATCTTGACTTCAATCAAATTGGAGCTAAAATCTACACATAACTTTATTCGTAGAGCAAATTATTCAATGTATGAATAATCTCAAAAAATCTCTCGGCATTTGTTGACCGTCGCTTCTGCTGCTGTGGGTGTCCCCGAACCCACGGGTATTCTTAGTTATATCCCACTGGGCGGTTTAATGCTAGGGGATGCTGTCCGCAAAGCGAGAAAATAATGTCCCAGAGAGAGGAGGCGCGGGTTTCCTCTCTCTTTTTTGGGGGGTTTTAGCTTCAGGCTTCAGGATCTATCCCTAATTCCCGCAATCGTGCCGCTAGTTGTTCTGCTCGTTGTTTCGCCGCAGAAGCCTCTTGTTTCGCCGCAGAAGCCTCTTGTTTCGCCGCAGAAACCTCTTGTTTCGCCGCAATTAATTCCTCATCGGCAAGGGGAATCAACTCTCCCTCCAGCGTCAACCAGCGTAACCATAGCCGCTCAATCCCCCGATAGGAACCTTGCCACAAACCCAAGCTCAATTCCAGTGGAGGAATCGGTAAGCGTCCCTGCACTAAAGCTACGGGTTGGTAATAACCACCTACCAGTTCAAACGCTTGAAGTTGGTTAGTATAGCGACTGAAAACCACATAGTAGGGAATCCGCAGAATCTGTTCATAAACTGTCCACTTAGTTGGCGGTTCCCCGGGTTGGCGTAGTTCTTGTCCTAAATCTTGATTTTCCGTACCTGGAGACAATAATTCCACCACAATCGTCGGGGAAACCCCTTCCTGCCAAATCACATAGCTTAAGCGCAGGTCATGGCCATCGTAGAGACGAGGAACACCAACCACCCCAAACCAATCGGGACGCTTGTACCATTGAGGGTGTCTGACATCGTAGTAAAGGTTAAGGTCAGCGGCGCTAAAAACTAGGTCTGGTTCCCAGTTGGGAGGCTGGAAAGTCAGCAGTAATAACTGAGGTTGTAATAGGTGAAATTCGTCAGGCAAACCGGGTTCCAGTGGATTGTCGCTAGGTAAATCATACATCGTCGGCAAGGATTGCCGGGGGGAAAGGGGAGGGTCAGATTGGGGAATGGTGAAGCTAGGTGTCGTCATTTCAGTTATCAGTTATCAGTTATCAGTTATCAGTTACAACTCAGACCTCTCAAACATTGTAGTTTTGTAGTTTTGTAGTTTTGTAGGTTGGGTTGACGCAAGGAAACCCAACAGCCAACCGCCAAATCTGTCTTAATCGGCGATCGCTATTTTGACTCTCTCGTTTGTTGGGTTTCCTTGCGTCAACCCAACCTAGAATAATTGCTATACATATACAATTATCAATAGTAATGATAGAATAAAATCCGTGAAATATTGTTGGACTATCAATTTGTAATCAAAAAACCCAAACTACAAACTACACTGTAATCTTGATTGAACTAACAGCGTCATTTTCATGATTTATTTCTGGCATTTTTGGAGCGATCTTTATCGTTAATTTCAATCCTAAAGCTTGAAGCCAAGAGGTTAGTTGATTCATGGCTTCAGGTGCAGGTTTTTGCATTATTTCTTCCAATTGCTGCGCCTGAATTTTGATTTGTTCTGGTGTTAGATTTTGAGGTCCAAGGGCTTCTAGGACGTGATTGAACGCAAGTCTGAGTAATTCTGATTCAAATTCATATTCATCTCCCTCTAGATGAGTTTCCAGATAAACTGCTGCATAATGGGGATCTTTAAGGGATTCGATCAGGGAATCATGATAACTATCACTGACTGGCATTTTCTCGGCTCCTATAGTCTTGCCAATATTTTTGAGCTATTTCAATGTCTTTAGCTTGCGTTTTTTTATCTCCTCCACACAGGAGTAAGATAATCGTTGTTCCGATTTGTCCAAAGTAAACGCGATAACCAGAACCATAGTCTATTCGTAGTTCATAAACTCCTGCTCCTACTGATTTATAATCACCTAAGTTACCTAAATTAACCCGGTTTAGGCGTTGAGCAATTTTAGTTTTAGCCTTAATATCCCGCAAAGAATCGAGCCATTGGGCAAAGGGAACTTTGCCGTCACTGGTAACATAACGTCGAATTTCTCTGGGTTGAGCCGCCATGGAATAATTATAGCAGTTATACTATTTTTCTAAAGTAATGGCAGATATGGT
>NZ_JADEXI010000466.1:0-3703 GCF_015207185.1 Microcystis sp. LEGE 08355
AAACTCTCCCCCGCCGGAATAATAATCCTATCGGGAAAAATATCCTGACGCTGCCCCATTAAAATATCCCCCATTACCCGACTTCCCGGCCCAGCAAAAACCGTCCCCTGATTATTTTCCACTTGTGCAGGTAAATCGATAAAAGCTGCATCGGGTTGACTCAAATAACTGGCCCCCTGCAAAATTTTAACAGTCACGGGATTAGGACTGGGATTGTGGAGTAATATACCCAGATAAAGGGTGCGTAAATTATCGGGAAAACTCCCCCTCGCTATATGGTGGGCAAAAATATCAAAGCGTCCCTGAAAAGCATAATTTAAATGGGCCGAGGGAAAACTTTTTTCTTGGGGGGGAAAAGTCGAAAGCAAAATCCCTTCTCCTAGCAATAATTCGGGACTATTGCTATTAAAAACGGGAACTTGATCTAGTTGATTCGGTAAAGGACGCACCTGCACTGGTCGAATTATTTCTACACTAGGGGGAGTTTGGGCAATGGGTAGTAAAAAAGGTAACATCACACAAATTACCATCTCAAGATAATTAATTTTTGATCATAGCATTACTGGCTCGTTCAATTTAGATAAGTAGGTGGGTGGAATTAAATATAAGATGAACGTAGGTTGGGTTGAAGCATGAAACCCAACGCCTCAACGGATTGAGTATTAGATAGTATTCTGTTTGTCCATATCTAGAGGATTGTTTAATATTTCTTTGGGGTGTTAGCTGACCTTTTTAGTTAGCGTTGGCTGAATAAATCTTAAAACCTTGTTGGGTAAAACTTTTAGGCTTTTGGGAAATCAAAAAGTGCCAGCCATTGGAGGGATCGGGGGGAAAATTCCTGGACTTTTTCCCTGAAAATTAGGTAATTTACCAGATGAAAATGGGTAAAACCCTACACCCTACACCCTACACCCTACACCCTACACCCTGGCCCCACGAGAAACTTTTTCGGCAAACCCTACTTAAGTACAATCAAGAAAAATTATCAAATTTACCAATCCTTATTGGCCCTTGCCATTGAGCAAATCTATTGTCATCATAGACTAAAATCTAGATTTAACCGTGGTTTTCTCGAAACTTCGCCCGATGTCTAGATATCGATCGAGCCGGAATTGTTATGATAAATTCATGAAGTTTTATAACAGTATTTGCCCCTGAACATGAACCAAATCGACTATCTCAGGATTAGTTTAATCGATCGCTGTAACTTTCGCTGTCAGTATTGTCTGCCTGAAGATGCAGAATTGGCCTATGTTCGACCGCAAGACTTACTCACCCGGGAGGAAATTCTTACTTTAGTCAAAAATGTCTTTATTCCCCTCGGTTTCCGCAAATTTCGCCTTACTGGTGGGGAACCTCTCTTACATCCCGAAGTAGTGGAGATTGTGCGCGATATCGCCTCTTTATCTGCCACTAGCGATTTAGCTCTGACCACTAATGGCTATTTACTTGACAATTTAGCCGAAATGTTGTATGAAGCCGGACTAAGACGGATTAATATCAGTTTGGACTCCCTCGACCCCGACACTTTCGATAAAATTATCGGTAATCGCGGCCGGAGTCGTTGGCAAAAAACTTGGGCAGGTATTCAAGCGGCCCAGAGAGTGGGTTTTGACCCCTTAAAATTGAATGTGGTGGTAATTCCGGGGATAAATGAGGCAGAAGTGGAAGATTTAGCGGCTTTGACCATCGAGAAGCGTTGGCACGTCCGTTTTATCGAGTTTATGCCCATCGGTAACGGTGATTTATTTCAAGAAAAAGCTTGGATTGCGAACGAGGAATTAAGGGGGCGAATTCGGGCAAAATGGGGCTTAAATGAGGGTCAAGTGCGGGGAAATGGTCCAGCCGATGTTTTTCAAATTCCGGGGGCTAAGGGTACAATTGGCTTTATCAGTCAGATGTCGGAATGTTTTTGTGATCGCTGCAACCGCCTACGTCTCTCGGCCGATGGTTGGTTGCGTCCCTGTCTCCTCAACGAAACTGGACAAATTGACCTAAAAACTGCCCTCCGTCAGGGAATTTCGCCGGCAGAAATCAGGGAAAGAGTGCGGGAATTAATAGAACTGAAGGCAGAAATAAACTTTAAACTGCGTGATTCCGGCACATCAAGCGGCATTTATACCCGTACTATGTCCCAAATTGGCGGCTAAAAATCTACTGTCCGAATTCTACTCTAGCCTGTTCCACCATTTCCACGGTAACTCGATCGGAACCGGCATGACGAGCTAATTCTTCTATCCTTTGACGCGCTTGGGAACGAACAAAGTAGGGGATATTTTTCAGTTTTGCCTTGGCTTCTGCGGTCCATTGTAGTTGATCGGAAAAATCTAGAGCTTCCATAGATTTAACATATAGTAGTCCGTCTATTATACCAAAAAAGATTAGCTATTTTGAGATAATGAGTTTCTTGACAGCGACTCTTTTTCACCTTTCTTTTAATTTTAGGTTTCTGCTAGGTCGAAATTGACTCTTTGATATAAATCTTGAAAAGAAATCTGCCAATCCACCGACACCAATTGTAAAACCGCATTTTCCCCCGTGACGAAATCAATTAACCATTGATCATCCTTTTGTTTATAGTAACGTTCCACACTATAACTAGATTGTTCGATCAGAATATATTCTTGAAAAGTTGGCAAGGAACGATAGAATTTAAACTTATCCCCTCGATCATAAGCTTGGGTAGAATTAGAGAGAACTTCGACAATAATTAAAGGATTGATCACGTTAGATTGACTATTCCCTTGATAGAGAGGTTGACCTTTAATCACCATCACATCGGGATAGGTGTAAATGCTATAATCTGATAGCCATAAACGCACCGTTTCCATGTAGGTATAATAATCTTGATTATTGATAGTCAGAGGAAATCTTCGATAGAAGTTTCCGGCAATCTGATTGTGATTAGTGGTAGCTCCTACCATTGGGATAATTTCTCCTTGACGATATTCATTTTTATCTTCGGACGTTTCCTCTAGGGCGAGATATTCTTCGGGAGTATAATATTTAGTTTCGGTAGCGCTTAACATTTTTGACTCTCCTTCCTATTCCATTTTCTAGGGTACAGCATTTCCTTAAAAAGAGACAAAGTTATCCTTGAGTAAGGCTATTAATTGAGTGGCTCGGAAAAGTGTATCTTAAATATCTCAGTAATCCGCTGACGCGCTTAGGAACGAACAAAATAGGGAATATTTTTTAGTTTTGCCTTGGCTTCTGCGGTCCATTGTAGTTGATCGGAAAAATCTAGAGCTTCCATAGATTTAACATATAGTAGTCCGTCTATTATAACAAAAAAGATTAGCTATTTTGAGATAATGAGTTTCTTGATAGCGACTCTTTTTCACCTTTTTTTTAATTTTAGGTTTCTGCTAGGTCAAAATTGACTCTTTGATATAAATCTTGAAAAGAAATCTGCCAATCCACCGACACCAATTGTAAAACCGCATTTTCCCCCGTGACGAAATCAATTAACCATTGATCATCCTTTTGTTTATAGTAACGTTCTACACTATAACTAGATTGTTCAATCAGAATATATTCCTGAAAAGTTGGCAAGGAACGATAGAATTTAAACTGATCCCCTCGATCATAAGCTTGGGTAGAATTAGAGAGAACTTCGACAATAATTAAAGGATTGATCACGTTAGATTGACTATTCCCTTGATAGAGAGGTTGACCTTTAATCACCATCACATCGGGATAG
>NZ_JADEXI010000467.1:0-3688 GCF_015207185.1 Microcystis sp. LEGE 08355
GGCCGCAGGGCTTGCGGTGTCAGTCTGTAGAGCGACCATAAGACCAGAACAGAGTAAATCTGTTAAGGCAGGTGCGAAAAATCCTTCGGGAAAGAAGCAGAAACCCAAATCGTGAGGTTTGGGAATCGCCGTCCGTTTTACGGCGGCGAGGATGTCAACTCCCTTTATTTGATTAGGTGAATCTGTGTCTTACGAAACTTTATTAGCGGAATACAGCTGTCGTGAAGGGGCGATCGAATTATTGCGACAATATCGCCCCTATTTAGAGTTAATTCCTAGTCTGCGTCGTCCTGAAGAGAGTTTAATTACTATTCCCTTGCCCTTGGTCAGAATTCGTCCATCTTCTGGCCTTGAATCTAGAAAGACGGTACAATTAGCCTGTGATTTGGCGATTCTGATGTGTGATCCGGAATGGAAAATTAAATTAGGTTCAGAAATCCTGATTTTTATCCATCGTCCGGGGGAAGATTTTTCTGATTTGTTGAAACGCTGGCGCGAAACCCAAATCTGTTTAGATAAAGAATATGAATGGTTAATGCCCCCCAGAGAACAACATATGTTTAGTGAAGGTGCAGAAAAAATTCATCCTTTATTTGTGGTTTTTGATCAAACGGACGAGAGAATAAAAAAGGGTTTAAGAGGGGCTTTTTTACCGATGGTTGTTCAAAATTATCGGCCAGCGTTGATTGATGATTCCTTAGAATTAGTCGATCAAGATTAGCTGACTCTCTTAAGTATCTAAGCACAATTAATTACACATCTAAGCCACTACTCCGTCAGAATTCTGCTGTGATCAGTAAACAGTGAACTGAAAACTCAAATCCGATCCCTAATAGCTGTCTCCCGTCTCGGAGTCTCCTGTCTCGGAGTCTCCTGTCTCGGAGTCTCGACTAGGAAATTAATTTTGCACGACTACTTAGTTTAGTATAAAGGGAACAGTTGACGATGGTTAAGCCCCTAAAATCAAGCGCTGACGATGAAAATTAAGCAGCGAAATTTCCTCTCCAGAAACCCTTTCTAACATCTCGACGATATGATCGGGCTGTAGTAAAGTGCCATCATTGCGACAACTGCCCACATAGCACAAAACGGCTTGTTTGTCAACAGTTTTTAACTCTAATTCATATAATTGTTCTCGCAGATTAATCGTGACTTTTTTGCCGGATTTGGTGGTTTTTTCCCGTTCCATCACCGTTGCTTGTTTAATTGCCTCGAGCCAATTTTGCCACTGTTGGCAGTCAATTCCCTCGCTATTAAAAGTGAGCAAATACTCGGCTTTTTCTAACAAACGGGTGGCAGCAGGAGCATTTAAGGGAATTTCTTCCACCTGATAAACCGGCAAATCTGCGGGTAATTGCGCTCTTAACTGCTGTTTAAACGTCTCTAAATCGATCACTTTTGTCAATTCAAAATCGACAATCTCACCGCTACTGGTTGCTCCCAAGGATAAAGCATTGGCGATCGAAATGCGCGGACCAGGGTGAAATCCACCGGTAAAGGAAATGGGAATAGCAGCCCGACGGACGACGCGATCAAATAAACGCACCAGATCCAAGTGGCTAACTAGGGCCATTTCGCCAATTTTGCCAAACCAAACCCGAATTCTTTGGGCGCGTTCTTGATTGGGTTGAAAATGTCCGGCAAAACCGGGAATCGGGGGCGCTTCAATAACGATATTATGGCCAAAATCGACGCTACAAACGCCACAATGGGAACAACCCTCAAAAGAACAATCGGGAACCGTTGCCGCGTCTAGAGCGCGTTTTAAGTCCTCCTCTAGCCATTTTTTATCGATACCGGTATCCAGATGATCCCAGGGCAAAGGACGCTCTAAAATATCTTTGTCTGCATCGACAAAAATATTCCATTCTCCCTGTTCTACCTGACGATATTTCCACGTTAAACCCGATTCTTCGATCGCCTGTGACCATGCTTGATAGGCTTTTTCTGTATTATCCCACCAAGCATCCATCCCCGCTCCCAATTGCCAAGCGCGCAGCACCACTTTCCCTAAACTTCTGTCACCGCGACCGATAAAATCTTCCATGGCCGAGATGCGGACATCGGTATAATTGACTTTTACCCCTCTCATACCCTGGAATTCCTGTTTTAATAACTCCTGTTTGCGGATAAATTCGGCCGTGGAGACGGAATGCCACTGGAAGGGGGTATGGGGTTTAGGGGTAAAATTCGAGATAGTTAGGGTAAAATCCAGGGGTTTCCGCTTCGGTAAACGACATTCCCGACGCAACCAACGCACCGTTTCCACGATACCGATGACATCCACATCGGTTTCCCCTGGCAAACCGATCATAAAATAGAGTTTGACCTTATCCCAACCCTGTTCGACAGCAGTTTTTATCCCTCTGAGTAATTCTTCGTTGGTTAACCCTTTGTTAATCACATCGCGCATTCGCTGGGTTCCCGCTTCCGGTGCAAAGGTTAAACCCGATTGACGATTGCCCCCAATTATGTTAGCAATATTTTCGTCAAAGCGATCGACTCTTTGACTGGGTAAGGATAGAGATATATTCTCATTCTGGAGACGGTTTTTAATCTCCATTCCTACGGCAGGTAGAGCTAGATAATCGGAGCAACTGAGAGATAATAGAGAAAATTCATTATATCCCGTCGCTCGCATTCCTTTTTCAATCGATTCGATGACTGCTTCCGGTTGCACATCCCGCGCGGGACGGGTTAACATCCCCGGTTGACAGAAACGACATCCCCTAGTGCAACCGCGACGAATTTCCACCACCAGGCGATCGTGAACCGTTTCCACGAAGGGAACTAAACCGATAGAATAGGCTGGGATAGGAGTAGCTACCCGGCGTAAAATTCTTTGCGGTACATCGTCACGATTGGGGATAACTGCACCGATTGGGGTGACATCGTAGAAACGCGGTACATATACCCCCGGAATTTGGGCTAAATCTAGTAATAGTTCTTCTTTGCTTAGATTAGCTAGTTTACCTTCTTCTAGAATTAAACCGATTTCTGGCAATAATTCTTCGCCATCACCGAGGGCGATAAAATCAAAAAAGTCGGCGTAGGGTTCGGGGTTAGAGGTGGCAGTTTGTCCCCCAGCAAAAATTAGCGGATAGTTACCCGCATCTCTTTCTCTCCAAGTCAAGGGAATTGCCGCTAGGTCGAGCATTTCTAAAATATTGGTGGCTCCTAGCTCGTAACTAAGACTAAAACCGAGAATATCAAAATCGGTGAGGCAACGACGGGATTCTAGGGCAAATAAGGTGGTTTTTGTCTGTTTGAGTTTTTGGGCTAAATCCGGTGCGGGTAAATAAGTGCGATCGCAGAGTTGGCGAGGTTGTGCATTGAGGATATTGTAGAGGATAATATGGCCGAGGTTAGATGCCCCCACTTCGTACACTTCCGGATAGGTTAACACCCAACGAACCACCGCACTTGCCCATTCTTTATGTTTAGCACCTAACTCGTTGCCCAAATAACGCGCCGGTCGAACAATGTCGGGGGTGAGTAGTTGGTCTAAAGCAATAGTCACGGCAATCTACCTCAGATATCTTCAGCAATGGGTGCTTTTCTACTATAGCAGCCAGAATCGAGTCAGTATTCAGGAGTCGGGAGACAGGAGTCGGGAGACAGGAGACAGGAGACAGGAGACAGGAGACAGGAGATAGGAGGCAGCTTTATTCTCCCCACACCCCACACC
>NZ_JADEXI010000468.1:0-3682 GCF_015207185.1 Microcystis sp. LEGE 08355
GACGGAGATAGCGTAAACGCTCGATATTGGCACTAGGACAGCTAATTTCCGCTTGCCAGTTGGGATAATTACCGTAGAGTTTGACTTGATCGATAGTCTGACCGGCATGAGCATGACGCAATTCTGGGGGGCGATCGGCGGTTAGAATTAATAAAGGGACATGACTTTCTTTTGCTTCAATGACTGCGGGATAAAAATTAGCCGTGGCAGTGCCAGAAGTGCAGACTAAAACCACCGGTTGATACAATTGTTTGGCTAATCCCAGGGCAAAAAAGGCGGCCGAGCGCTCGTCTAAGATGGGAATAGCTTCAATCTGGGGATGTCTTGCCAAGGCTACCGTTAAAGGAGTCGATCGCGATCCGGGAGAAACCACCCCTATCTTCAATCCCAAACGGGCCAATGTTTCGACTAAAATAGAACCCCAAAGTGTATTAAGATTGCGAAAATCGATCGACATTTATCAGTTCAGTGGCAAAGGTTAGGGGACAATAAGATAAATTTAACATTGGCTGGAACCAGCCAAGAATAAGTTATTCCTAAGTCAGCGATGCAGAAGTTACTAAAAGAGAGCGAAGGCAATTAGTCCCTACAATAATATTATTGCGCCAATGGTAGGGGCGCATCGCGTACGGACAAAATGTCCTATAGATATTTCGACCAAATTGAGATGCACCCAGTTTTCAAGTTCCCTATAGCCAAAGCAAACTAACATCAATAGGTTTTGAAAATTTTCCCTTATGATCCTGATTACAGACCAAATTTCCCAGCGTATTTTCACCCACGCAGAATCCACCTATCCCGAAGAATGTTGTGGGTTACTCTTGGGAAAAATTACCGAAACAGCAGCCCAAGTGATCACCGTGCAAACCACAGAAAATAACTGGTCAGGTAATAGGAAAAACCGCTTTAGTATTGCGCCAGAAGTGCTTTTACAAGCTCAAAAATCGGCGCGGGAAAACCAGCTAGAAATTATCGGTATCTATCATTCCCATCCCGATCATGCCGCCATTCCCTCGGAAATTGATCGCCAATTAGCCTGGTCAGGATATACTTATTTAATTGTCTCCGTCGTTTCAGGACGAGCGATCGATTTACAAGCTTGGCAACTGGACGAAGGCGAACAATTTCAACCGGTAAAAATATTGTAGTCTTGTATGACTAGCGCTTCCCCTACTTTCCACTCACCCGCAATCGATTTAATCGGGATAGGTCCCCTGTGGACTGGTTTTAACCAACCTGGTTTTTACCCCGATCCTTCCGGGCCAAAAGTGCAGTACCATGGACGAGTATTATGGCTAGGAATAGGTTGCATCCGTGGGACGGAGAAAACGGTCATAGATAGGGCAATTAGGGATGTTTTTAAGCGTTATCACCTCTCTTTAGCCGCTATTGCCGGTATCGCCACCCTTGACATCAAAGCTAATGAACGGGGTTTAATTGCCTATTGTCAAGAGCAAGGATTGCCACTAAAAACCTTTACTGCTGAGGAGTTGAGAGATATTAATGTCCCCAATCCCTCGGCTATTGTCAACAAGAAAGAAGGAACCCCTAGCGTCGCTGAAGCTGCCGCTTTAAAAATGGGCGATACTTTGCTAGTAAGCAAGCAAATAGAAGCCAAATCGGTGACGGTGGCAGTTTCTTTGGCAGCCAGGAAATATAGAGGATAACAAATCGATGCTTAAACAGATTTTATTTCTTAGTAATGGTCATGGTGAGGATTTAAATGCTAGTTTAATTATGGGGGAATTACAAAAAATTCAGCCCCAATTATCTATAGCTGCTTTGCCTTTAGTGGGAGAGGGAAAAGCTTATCAAAAATTGTCAGTACCAATTATTGCCCCCACTGCCACTATGCCATCGGGGGGAATTATTTATACCAATCCTTTGAATTGGATTAAGGATATTGGTGCGGGATTAATCGGTCTAACTATTAAACAAATTCAGGCAGCTTTTAAAGTTAGCAAGGATTGTGATTTATTGATAGCAGTGGGGGATATCGTGCCGATTGCGATCGCTCGTTTAACCGGTCGTCCCTTTGTGGCTTTTATTGTTTCTACTTCCAGTTATTACGAAGGTACAATTAAATTACCTTTACTGACAGAATTATGTTTAAGATCAGACAAGTGTTTAAGGGTTTTCACTAGGGATAAATATACAGCAACAGACCTAGAAAATCGGGGTATTAAAAAAGCGATTTTTGCCGGTTATCCGATTATGGATGTCTTAACACCAACGGGTAAAGATTTAGAATTAGATAGTCAAATTCCCATGATTGCTTTATTACCGGGGAGTCGTTTACCCGAAGCTTTGAGTAATTTGGCTTTACAGTTACAAGTCTGTGAGGAAATAGTTAAAATTAAACCGATGCAGTTTCGGGCTGCTATCGTTCCTAGTATCAGAGAAACCGACTTAGAAAATTTAGCTAAACAAGAGGGATGGCATTATTTAGGAGCGGGAAAATTAGAGAAAAATGGGGCTTTATTGTGCTGTTATCGTGATGCTTTTGCCGATATTCTACACCATTGTGACGCTTGTTTAGCCATGGCGGGTACAGCAGTAGAACAAGCGGTGGGATTAGGAAAACCCGTCCTACAAATACCCGGATTTGGTCCCCAATTTACCTATCCTTTTGCTGAGGCACAGATGCGCTTATTAGGGGAATCGGTGATAACTATTGGACAGAAACCCACGGAGGTAAATTTATTTAAAAATGCCGCGGTTAAAATTATTGATATTTTGGCAGATTCTCGTTATTTACACAGATGTTTAGAAAATGGCAAAATTAGAGTGGGAGAGTCCGGAGGTAGCAGAAATATTGCCGAGGAAATTTATAGCATTTTTCAAAATTAATGGCAGAGATAGTTATACTAAATCCGTTGAGTATAGACTACATATCAGGAGAGGCAATAAATAATCAGTTTTTAATAACCAGATTTGGGATTAAGATAAAATTATTGTACTATCATTACTCCCAGGGATGTTACCAAAATGTCTAACGAAACCGTTACTTATAGTCTTGAATCCGTCCTCAAGGAAATCAAAGACAGCATCAAGGAAGTTAACCAAAAAATCGATACCTTGCAACAGGATATTAACCAGAAATTTGAGAAAATCGACGAACGGCTAACTAAGCTAGAGGTAGGACAGGCAAAACTAACTGAGAAAGTCGATGGGATGGATAGAAGACTAGAAAAGGTGGAAGGAACCCAAAAAAATCAAGTTTGGACGTTAATTATCCTTTTAGGAGGAGCCATCGGCACGGCAGCCTGGCGCTCTTTCTTTTCTGGTAATCCTTAGAAATATTACCATAATAATAAATGCTAGGTAATCAGTCTTTAATAACCAGATTTAGGATTAAAATAAAATTATTGTACTATCATTACTCCCAAGGATGTTACCAAAATGTCTAACGAAACCGTTACTTATAGTCTTGAATCCGTCCTCAAGGAAATTAAAGACAGCATCAAGGAAGTTAACCAAAAAATCGATATCTTGCAACAGGATGTTAACCAGAAATTTGATAGCCTACAGAAGGATTTTAACCAGAAATTTGACAAAATCGACGAACGGCTAACTAAGCTAGAGGTGGGACAAGCAAAACTAACTGAGAAAGTCGATGGGATGGATAGAAGACTAGAAAAGCTGGAAGGAACCCAAAAAAATCAAGTTTGGACGTTAATTA
>NZ_JADEXI010000469.1:0-3681 GCF_015207185.1 Microcystis sp. LEGE 08355
TNTCTTCCAGACATCGATAATTTTTTGGCGAAAATCTACGGAATAGGGTCTCATAGGAAGCTGGCGAGTTCTATTATTTGTCTATTTGCTTTTTATTGTACCTCATAGCTCCAAGAAGTGCTATAATATTGTCTTCTAGCAAACTATCATTGGCTCTTTGAGGCTTACGAAAGCTAATATATAAAACATCTGCTTCTTCATCATAATCTATCCAGATTCTTGAAGAAGGAGCGGTTAGCAAATAAGGAATTGATTTTAAGAGATTGACTGCTGTCATAGGATGCCTCGCTTGATAATTTTTTCGCAGGAGGATGTCAAAAAAGCAGTTATGACAAATCCATCGTTCTTTAGTTCTTTATAGATGACGATTGCGTCTTTTCTTGAGATAACAGTTTTCGGATAATGTTTTAGTGCTATTAGCTCATCAGTCCATCCCTTAACAATCAAATCAGGTTCAGCAATAGTCTCTAGTACCATATCAATACATCCCGCCAGGTAAGATACTTTCATGGCTTAGAAAATCCATTCATTATTTTCTCAATTTAACTGCCCGAATTGTTCCTGGTAACGAGCCAACAAAGCTTCTAGTTCTAGAACTCGCTGCCGTTCTCTTTCTGCGCGTTGGGTTTCCTGCTCGGCGCGTTGAGCTTCCTGCTCGGCGCGTTGAGTTTCCTGTTCGGTAGGAGTCAGTATCCAATTGCCGTCTCGTCCGTACCAGCGCAGCCACAACCGCTCAATGCCTTGACAATTTCCTGCCCAAAGTCCCAATCCCAATTCTACTTCCTCTAGCCACAACTGCTGGTTTTCTAGTCTTAAAGGCTGATATTTTCCTGATTTTAAGGTAAATGCCTGCAATTGGTTGCTGTAGCGATCAAACACCACGTAGTAGGGAATGCCTAAAATTCGTTCGTAAACTTCCCACTTGGTGGGAGGTTGGTTGATTCCCCGTACGGTACGCCCTAAATCTTCTGCTTCCGTTCCAGGAGAGAGTAATTCGATGGCGATGAAGGGAACAATTTCTTCCTGCCAAATCACATAACTCAGGCGCAATTCCTCTCCTTGGTACAGCCGCGAGACTCCCAAAGCGGCAAACCAGTCCGGCCGCTTGTACCATTGGGGATGGTAAGGGTCGTAGTAGAGATTTAGATCGCTGGCGATAAATATTTGTTCGGCAGGATAGTTAGAAGGTCGAAAGGTCTGGCGCAATAATTCGGGTTGGAAGAGATGAAATTCGTCAGGCAAGCCAGGTTCCTCCAAGTTTTCGCTGGGGAGGTCGTACATAGTTGGTAACATTTCTTTGGGTGGAAGGGACGGCGTTCTCTGGTACATGGGGGGAATGTTGCTAGTTTGGTGTTTAGTTTAGCAAGATAATAGGGCATTCATGTCAATTTTAGACCCCTGAACGCCGCAAGCCTTGATGCACAATAAATCGGAACAGTCGTCAATTCCTCGTTCTCCATTGGTGAAAATGCCGATTCAAAAATGAAGTACCCCAGCGGGGGAGTCTTACCAAAATCCGCCCAGAGGAAGTTAGAGACTTTCGGGATTAATCCCCAATTCCCTGAGTTTAGCCGCCAATCGCTCGGCTTTCTGTTGTGCTGCCTCAGCTTTCTGTTGTGCTGCCTCAGCTTTCTGTTGTGCTTCCTCAGCTTTCTGTTGTGCTTCCTCAGCTTTCTGTTGTGCTTCCTCAGCCAACTCTCGCGGGGTTGGTAACAAGATTCCATCTAAAGTCGCCCAGCGAATCCAGACGGTTGTTACCCCTCTATATTCTCCCTGCCAACGAACTAAAGCTAATCCCAAACGACCACTGATTAGCCATCCTTTCTCGTTGGGTTGCCGTGGTTCATATAGGCCATCAACCAAGACAAATTCGGCAAAATCTTCAGGGTTAAAAGGATCGTACCAGAAATATTCAGGCACTCGTAACTTATCTTGATAAATCTGTTTTTTCTCGGTTTTGTCTATTTGGGTGGTACTTTCCGAGAGGAGTTCAATCACTACATCGGGGGCTTTTCCCTCTTCCCAAGTAACCCAACTTTTTCGCTCCCCTTTTGGTACACCTAAGACGGCAAAAAAATCAGGTCCTTTGAAGTCTTGATTTTTCAGTTGTGCTGTACTGAAATATACAAACATATTGCCACTGGCATAACCATCTTCTCGTTGGTCTAGCCAAGGGGATATAGTGTCTATTAACAGATACATCTGCCATTTATGCCTTTGAGTTTCCATGGGTACTCCATCATCGCAGGGAAGTTCATCTTGGGTTGGTAATGCAGTTAACTGCATCGGTTGACTAAGCGTCAGAGTTTCCATATTTTTGTCCTAGATTTTGGGTTTAGTTATTTAGATTTCCTAGATTTTTTGCCCTCTTTCAGGCAAATGTTACTTTAATTAACTGGCTATAGCAATTCTAAATCAGTCGTGAACGGACAGGGGGCTTAAGCCCCTTGTTCAGCTACCTGTTGTCAAGGGTTTAGGGGATTACTATATGTTACATCACAATTCTAGGCTAAGACTCATTTAAGTAGAAATCATCATCCAAGAGCTGCTCAATTGAAAAAGGACAGGTGATTGGATACTCATTTTCTAATGGTATGCGAACGCCAAATTTAGCTTTTTTTCCATCTCTAATTGCCAGCTGGCGAGCGTCTGGATAGACTGAGGAAACTGCTGTTGACAGATAGGGATTGAGAGATGGAGTATCTCGTAAGCTTTTTTGAACTCGCTGCCGGTGTTCGTTGATTGAATCATACCAGCTGCCTGTCATAGTCTCAGGCGCATCGCCTTGTATCTTGAGCTTGAGTAAATGAGCCAACAAAACCATTAAGTTACTTTCTAAGGCTCTTTTTTCCGACTTGCCCAAGTCTTGTAATTCCTCAATTAAGTGTTCAACGTCTAGTCGTTCAAATTGACGATCTTTTAATTGTTGGATTGTCTGCTCAATCCACAAGTCAAAATCAGAATCATATAAAATAGTGGACATTTCTCGCAGTTTTATTAATGATATAAATTGGGCAAGCTTAATATTAATAAATATTGTCCGTTTTGTCAAGTAGTGATCGCCTGACAATTTCCTTGTACTATTTATCTTCCCTTAACCTTCCTTTTATTAACTGACTTCTACATCTCTTGCAGAACTATCAACTTCTATTCCTAAATTTTTAGCTATTTCCTGCGCCTTGAAATCTCCCGTCAGTGAAATAGCTATCTTGCAGTTGGATTCTTGTTGGTGTCGCTGCTGATAAAATTGGACTTTTACTTATAGAGGATTGGATTTCGCCAATTATCAACAGTCCATTTTTGATTAACAAATCCAATTCTATCTGGTCTGGCCTGCCAAAGACTTCGCCTTCGTCATCATATTCAGTAACATTAATCGCCGGCACTCCGAAAGACTCTTCTAAAATTGCTTTCAGAGCATCGCGGAAAGATTACTCCGAGTGCGGTTCCCATATCGCTCCCAAAGCATCAACACCACTGTCGTAATCGTCCCGCATTTCCCTATCTTGCAGAATTTCGGGCATTTATTGGCGGATAATCGCCTTAATATATTCGGCTCTTCGGGAATTGTTATGCAAATAATTAACTTAAAATAAAATTCGATGAGAGCAACTACGCTCAAAAGTAGCTGAAATTCATACAGGAAAGGACTTACAGCACAAACAGGTTAATACCAAAAGA
>NZ_JADEXI010000470.1:0-3677 GCF_015207185.1 Microcystis sp. LEGE 08355
CCGCAATTCCTGGTAAAATTCTCCCGTGATTAAATAAACGAAAATTGCCACTGTCAGCGTGAAGAGAAACCGGTTGATGGGAGAAGTCAGCCGAAAAATCATTTTTTGCTTGGCGGTCATTTTTAAGGGCCTTGATTTTCACAGATATAGTTTAGTTGAAACGGCATGGGTTTCTCAGGATAGCTCGGCAGTCAATTCTCCGGTGAGAGCAGACAACTGGCCCCTCTCTTCCCTTCGAGTAAAAATTCTCGATCGAATTGGCAATTTAGTCCCAGACAAAGCCTAATCAGTTGCACTCCTCGCACCTGAAATAGAGACTGCGAGCCTGTATTTTGGAACTTTTAAAGGTATTTGCGATATTTTTTCAATCGAGCTTCTCCAATAACGGCTAGGCGCTGCACATCGGCAAGGCATTGCTCCAACTCAGCGATCGCCTGCCTTTGCCCCGCTGCCAACTCTTGCCATTGTGCCTCAGACTCTGGGGTTTTGGGGAACGCCACCAGCGCACCACTGCCGGTGCTGGCAGCGCAATCTATGGTTGCTGGACTGTGGACGTACCACCGCCTCAGCCAAGCTGAACCGATCGCTGCCACCGGCTGTAAGGCGGCGAGGCGATCTTCTAGTTTCTCGATCGATTCAGCCTGCTCTTGACACTGGCGCTGCCAAGAATTGACGGGTAAGGCTTCCAGCTGCCGATAAACTAAAGTTTGGCTCGTTATCTCGTTTGGAGGATTTTTATCATCTTTACTTTCCCCTGTCTGGGGACTGATCACTGTTTTGGTCCGTCCCACCTTTGCATCGGCCAGATTTTCCCTCACCGGCAATTTTTCTTCCGAGGGACGAGAAACTTGTTTTTCCGCTTTGAATTCGGCTTTCTGGGGGACTTCTGCCCCTGGGTTCGCCGAAGCTGCGGCCTTGCCGATCGCGGTTGCCAGTTCTTGCTCTAATTGTGCGGGAGACATTTTCCCTTCAGCAAAGGTGACAATGATTGAGTTAGCCAAGGGGTTGATGCGGACGCTGGTAACGCTTTCTAGAGCAGCGATCGCTCCCTGGAGAATATTTTGTCCTGTTAGGTTTTGGCGCAGGAAAGGGACACGCCAGCGGATTCGCCCAGGAAGTGAGCTAACCACTTGATAGGAGATTCTGGGGGTAGCATTTGTGGAAAATTCAGACGTGCCACCAAATAGCATAATAATTTAGCCAATAAGCATTGACAATAGGAACTTTATCATCTTTTACAGTAGATTTATGGCTCTTCGGTTTTTGTTATGCAATGGACGGGGGTTATAAGGGATGGAACCCTTATAGAGAAAGGCATTTAGCGATTTTTGTCAATTGTTTTTGCTCTAGAGCGAACTAATCAATTAAGTCTCTTGCCAGATAAGGGTTTAGTCGATTTATGCCCCCCTATCGAACCATACCAAGTAACGAAGAACCAGATTTATTGAGACTTCCTTGGCTGAAAGCCGAAGGGATTGCAGAGGTTTTGAAAAAGCGGGATAAATCCCCCTTACTCGCCAAGACATTGACTGCGAATTCTTTGAGCGCGATGACGCAATGCTGTCCGAAATATCCTAACCCACAGACTAAAAATTGATCTAGTTTTAAGTTGCCATTACTGAAGTTAGGAGAGTTCACATTTCCCTGCGACTAATTTTTAGTTTCTGGTAAAAACTGAATGATATGTTTTCTAAATTCGTCGGCGACTTCTTTGTCCTCTTCTAAATACTTTTCATAGCGATGGGGATCTTTTAAAATATTAATTCCCCCTTGATTAAAGTCTTTTTTTTCTGCCCATTCTCTGGCAATTTCTTCAATGGGGTCGCAACAGAGATGAAGTGCCTTCTCAACGATTAGCTCTTTCAAATGTTCGTGCATATATTCCTGGGTCATTGTCGAACTCCTCCTTGATACTTTCCTTGAGATTTTAAAGGAGGGGGCTAAGAGAATGCCCCCCTACAAAATTGCAGTGATCGAGTGGGTTTCTCGATCGGTCAATTAGGGATTAGGATTGGGATGTTTCCTCTACGGAAGGGATTTTAGTCGTATTTCTTGCCGCCGCTGTTTCCGCTTTCGCTTCTGCCACTAAATCTTGCCAAGATTGACCAGCTTCGACAAAAGTAGCTTGCAGTTTTTCACTAGCTTCCATCCCTAATTTGATACCGCTTTTGGCCGCATTGCGACCTGTATCTGTAATAGCTTTGCCGGTCTGGGGACTGGCTAAACTAACTAGGGAACCCAATACTAAAATTGCGACGACTCCAACACCGCCAACAACCAGTAATTCTTCCATAAAAACCTCCTGAATGAGTTGTTCACTATTAACTGTCTATTTTTGGCTAGTTGCCTTAGCTTTTTTAGCGGTTCTGATTTCGGCCTGTGCTTCCGCTACCAGATCGTTCCAGGATTCGCTGGCCTCAGCTAGATAGGTTTGCACGGTGTCAGCGGCTTCTGCGCCCCACTTGATTCCCTGTTTGGTCATGTCGCGCCCGGTTTCGGCGACCTTTTCCCCAGTTTCAGGGTTGCTTAAGGCCCCAATAGCGGGAGCGATCGCCAATGCCGCCAAACCAACCCCTAGGGCGAAAATCGGTTCAATACCTAATAAAAATTCCATGAGACCTCACAAATTTGCTCGATTTTGGATTTTGACTGTTAGACGTTCGCCGCATCTCGATAGGTCGTCTTCTCGCCACCGAGAGCCGGGCGCAAGCCGTTCAGTCCGGCTAAAATTGCCGAACCATTATTGATGATAATTGCTAGGAGCGGATCGAGGGCAAAGAGAACCCCCACCGCCAGCGCCCCCAGGTTAGGAATGCCCACAATTAAGGCATTTTGGTAGATAATGTCCATCACTTGCTTGCTGATCCCGATCGCATGGGTCAAGCCGCTGAGATCGTTATCCATCAGTACCATGTCGGCAGTTTCCCGAGCGATATTGCTCCCTGCGGCAAAGGAAATCGAGACATCGGCATAGGCAAGAGCGGCGGAGTCATTAATGCCATCGCCGATGAAGGCAACGGTTTTCCCTTGCGCTTTCAGTTGCTGCACCACTTCCACCTTCCGTTCTGGGAAAGCTTGGGCGTGGACCTCATCCCGGCGCATTCCTAACTCTTGTGCCACCGCATCCGCTACCTGCTGCACATCGCCGGTGAGCATATGGGTGCTGATTCCTTGCTTGTGTAACTCAGCAATTACCCCGGGGCTTTCGGTGCGGATCGGATCGGCATACATGATAACGCCAATTAGGATGCCATCCCGGGCCACATAAGCCAGAGAAACGCCTCCCGTCTTAAACTGTTCACTGGCACTAAGATCGATCCCTTCCGTTTTCATAAAGCGGCTGCTCCCCACCAGTAGCTGCCGCCCTTCGATTTGGGCGACCACTCCCAACCCAACCCGATAATCCCACTCCTCGCAGGTTTTCGTTTCCGTCCCCTGTTGTTGGGCTTGTTGGACGATGGCATGGGCGACGGGGTGGCTTAACCCCTGTTCTGCCGAGGCCGCCAGACAGAGAATTTCTGCCGGAGTAACTCCCTCGGCGGTAACTTGAATCCCACATTCCGCACCCTCAACTGTCACATAAGCTGTCCCCCTCCAGAGACTTGAGTAAAAATACTTATCTGGTGAAGATTTTCTCGGTGGCCGCTAGGGGGGTCTTGAGACCCCTAATTATGAAA
>NZ_JADEXI010000471.1:0-3661 GCF_015207185.1 Microcystis sp. LEGE 08355
GTGCGTTTTTTAGCGGTGGATGCCGTAGAAAAAGCTAAATCCGGACACCCCGGCCTGCCCATGGGGGCCGCTCCCATGGCCTTTGTTCTCTGGGATCAATTCCTGCGTTTTAACCCGAAAAACCCCCAATGGGTCAATCGCGATCGTTTTGTTCTCTCCGCCGGTCACGGTTGTATGCTGCAGTACGCTTTGATGTACCTGACCGGATACGATAGCGTTCCCCTAGAGGAAATTAAACAATTCCGGCAGTGGAAATCGAAAACCCCCGGCCACCCCGAAAATTTCGTCACGGAAGGGGTAGAAGTGACCACTGGTCCCCTGGGTCAAGGGATTGCCAATGGTGTGGGTTTGGCCCTAGCAGAAGCCCATTTAGCGGCCCGTTTCAACAAACCGGATGCCAAAATTATCGACCATTACACCTATGTGATTTTGGGTGATGGTTGCAATATGGAGGGTATTTCCGGGGAAGCTTGTTCTTTAGCCGGTCACTGGGGTTTAGGCAAGTTAATCGCTCTCTATGATGATAACCATATCTCGATCGATGGTTCCACCGATATCGCTTTTACCGAAGACGTGAGCAAGCGTTTTGAAGCCTACGGTTGGCACGTTCAGCACGTCGAGAATGGTAACACCGATTTAGATGCCATTGCCAATGCGATCGCAGCCGCCAAAGCTGTCACCGATAAACCCTCGATGATTAAAATCACCACCACCATCGGTTATGGTTCCCCCAATAAGTCTAATACCGCCGATGTTCACGGGGCAGCTTTAGGAGCAACAGAAATCGAGTTAACCCGGAAAGCCTTAGGTTGGCAATACGAGCCGTTTGTGGTTCCCGATGAGGTGTTAAATCGTTTCCGGCAAGCAGTGGACAAGGGAGCAACGGCAGAAACGGACTGGAATAAGTTATTTAACGAATATCAGGCCAAATATCCCGCAGAAGCGGCTTTATTTGAACAGTTAACCACCGGTCAACTGCCGGAAGGTTGGGAGCAAGCTTTACCGGTTTATAAACCCGAAGATAAGGCGCTCGCTAGTCGTAAACACTCGGAAATCTGCTTAAATGCGCTTGCGGGGGTTTTACCCGGTTTAATCGGTGGTTCGGCGGATTTAACCCACTCTAACTACACCGAATTAGAGCATTTTGGTAATTTCCAAAAAGGCAGTTATCAGGAGCGTAACGTTCACTTTGGTGTGCGGGAACACGCGATGGGGGCGATTTGTAACGGGATTGCTCTCCATAACACGGGATTGATTCCCTACGGGGCGACTTTCCTGATTTTCACCGACTATATGCGGAATTCTATCCGTTTATCGGCATTGTCAGAAACTCGCGTCATCTGGGTAATGACTCACGATTCCATTGCCCTAGGGGAAGATGGACCGACTCACCAACCCGTGGAACACGTTGCTTCTCTGCGCGCTATTCCTAACCTGTTAGTCATGCGTCCGGGAGATGGTACGGAAACTTCCGGTGCTTATAAAGTAGCGGTGAGCGAAACTAAGCGCCCGACGTTACTAGCATTATCCCGTCAAAATCTGCCCAATTTAGCGGGAACTTCCCTCGATGGTGTGGCTAAAGGTGCTTATATTATCACCGATTGTGAAGGTACTCCCGATGTCATTCTCATCGGTACGGGTGGCGAGTTGTATCTCTGCGATAAAGCGGCTGCGGTGTTAAAAGAAGCAGGAATTAAAGCCCGCGTCGTTTCTATGCCCTGTTGGGAGCTATTCGAGGAACAATCGGCAGAATACAAAGAATCGGTATTGCCGAAAGCAGTGAAAAAACGTCTCGCGGTGGAAGCGGGTTCAACTATGGGTTGGCATCGTTACATCACCGATGAGGGGGATGTGTTGGGGGTTGATACCTTCGGCGCTTCTGCTCCAGGGGGTGTAATTCTAGAGAAGTTTGGTTTTACCGTGGATAACGTGGTAGCGAAGGCAAAAGCGTTGTTAGGTTAATTAAAACTTTGGTTTTGTGGAAAAAGCCCGCGCCAGCGGGTTTTTTTGTGGTTATAGGTCAACCTAGTTTAGGCTTTAGGCTTAGTTCATGTAAAAATGTAAAGTAGGAAGCTTTAGTAGTTAGCCAAAACCTTTACACTTGAGATAATTATCACGATTCCTAGAGCCATGACTAAAGGGGAAAGCCCTATATCGAAGGAAACAATCAAGAGCCTAACACTAGATATAGAAGGCTCACTGTTGTCTTTTGATAAATTTATCAAGGCTCAAGAACAATTAGCAATACTACTCCATGAAGTAGATAAAACCCTTGCTAACAAAAATCGCCCCCTGATAAATTGGAGAATCTCTCAAATTCATAGTGGCAGCATTCATCTTACTTTAGAAGGAATGCCTCAAGATCAGATTACACCTAGTCAAATTTCTGAAGTTATTAAGACTGTAGAAAGGGGAATAGTAACAATTTTAGAACATCCGATTCGCCCTAATTATTTTTCTGATCGAGCTTTAGAAAGTGCGCGATCATTAGCAATATTGAAAAAAAGAGATGAGTTTATGGTGCAATTGGGCTTTGATTCAAGGTGTATCGACTTGAATCAAGCTTTGATTGCTAATGTTGATGAAATTATCGGGGGAAAATATCAAAGTTTTGGTACTGTAGAAGGTGTGCTTAAAGCTATTGATGTAAGTCGTCAACCTATTTTTAGAGTTTACAATTTATTGACTAATAAAAGTGTTAAATGTTACTTTGAACCAAATTTACTTGATAATATCAAAGAATATCTAGAAAAAAGAGTCTCTGTATCGGGGATAGTTACCTCTAGAGAAGATGGGGAAAAAATCGGGATTAAAGTTGAGTCAATTGATCTTTTTCCTCAGGAAAAAGATTTACCTAGCATTGAGGAAATGATCGGAATTTTGGGAGAAAGTAATTGATTTGTCCAACAAAAAAGCTACACTACTGGGATTCTTGTGTTTTTTTAGCTTTCCTGAAAAATGAAAAGGATAAAATTAATGATTGTATTTCTGTTCTCAAAGCAGCTGAAAATGGTCAGGTAATAATCGTGACTTCTGCTCTTACTTTTATTGAAGTGGTGAAATTAGAAAAAGGACAGCCAAAATTACCTAAAGAAAGTGAGGAAAAAATCAGAGATTTTTTCCGACATGAGTGGATTTATATTTATGAGGTGAACAGACAAGTTGGTGAACTAGCCAGAGAATTGATGTGGCAATATCAGGCACTAAAACCTAAAGATGCAACTCATGTGGCGACGGCAATTAAAGCCAGAGTGGATGTTTTAGATACTTTTGATGATGGCTTGCTGAAACTCTCTGGAGAAATCGGTGATCCTCCTTTAATAATTAGAAAACCTTTTTTTGAAGTTCAACTTGATCTTTTTTGAAAAAATACCCATTCTCGCGCAGGAAAATTACAAATCGAATTACCGAACACAGTAGAATCAATAATAGTACCGTAGGTTGGGTTGAGGCACGAAACCCAACATAACCAACAGCTAAGACAGGAAACCCAACACAACCAACAGCTAAGACAGGAAACCCAACATAACCAACAGCTACTTTTTTAACGTCAACCCAACTACTTAAAGGAGTAAAAACCATGAGTCTGTGTCTCAATCCTAATTGTTCCTCCGCCAATCCAGATGGCAATAAATTCTGTGAAAAATGCCGCTCGAAATTG
>NZ_JADEXI010000472.1:0-3642 GCF_015207185.1 Microcystis sp. LEGE 08355
ATAATCGCCTTTGGGGTTCCCATTTCTGCTAAAGCCGTGGCCATGGGGGTGAGAAATTGCCGGTCATAAACCCCGATAACTTGACCTGTGGGACGGAGAGGATTAACTAGAGGGCCCAGAAGATTAAAAACCGTGCGAACTTTCAGGGTTTTGCGGAGATTAGCCACACTTTTCAGGGCTGGATGCCAACCAGGGGCAAAAAGAAAGGTCACTCCCACCCCATCTAAAGCCGCCGCTACTTTCTCGCTAGGGGCGCTCAAATTAACCCCAAGATATTCTAAAACATCGGCCGAACCGACCTTGCTGGAGGCAGAGCGATTGCCGTGTTTAGCCACTTTTACGCCTCCGGCGGCCGCCACAAAAGCCACAGCAGTGGAAATATTAAAAGTTGCGGCCCCGTCACCGCCGGTGCCACAGGTATCGATAACGGGAGTAGTATGGGGTTTAGGGTCTTCTAAGCGAGATTGTTGCCGTAAAACTCCGGCCATTCCCGCTAATTCCGCGGCCGAGACTCCTTTTGCTTGCAAAGCCGCTAAAATCGCCCCCGATAAAACTTCTGGAATCTGGCCGTTTAACCATCCGGTCATTAGTTCTTCAGCTTGGTTAAGGGAAAGGGATTTTCGATCGAGTAGTTGCTGCAGTAGGTTTGGCCAGTCTTGATTGGTCATCGCTGTTCCATTGGTGTGGGGATGGGGCGATATACTATCATAGCGGTTTGTCTGGAGAATCGATCGCTCCTAGGAATTTTTACTTTAAATCGAGCAAACCCTGTTCTTTTAACTTAGGATTAAAACGAATTTCCATCTGTACTCCCCGTTTTTCTAGGGTTGATAAAATATCATTTTCTACTCGTCTGGATACCTGTTTTAATAACTTGATTTTCCCTAATTCATCAGCATTTTGATAAATTTCTTTTTCTGTGTCAGTCATGGCTAATTTAGCATCAATTGGTTCTGTCCAGAGTTTTTCATTGCCGATTACTGCCTGACTTTCTCTTAGCCAAGCTTGTTTAATCGATTCGAGAATAGTCCGATTAGGACGATCAATCAACTGTACTTTTAGCCAATAACAAGCGTGCGGCTGTCGGGCAAGATGTTGTTTTAAACTGAGATAAATATCACGAGAATAGCCGACAAACTCTAGGACTTGCTCTCGCTCAAAAATGGCATAAACCCCGATTTTTCCCTGTAAATCAGCAGAGATATTACCCGTGGCATCTAGGTAAGGAATATATTCTAATTGTTCGAGATTAGCAAAAGTATCAGACTCATTCATAATTAACTGTCGCTCATTGGTTGGAGATAGGTAGGTAGGTGTTAAAAACTTTCAGATACCCCGCTGATCAAGTAGGGTTGATTCAAGGTAGGGTTGATTCAAGGTAGGGTTGATTCAAGGTAGGGTTGATTCAAGGTAGGAAGGTAGGGTTGATTCATGAATCAACCCTACCCGTTTAAAATTGTACCAAAAAGTTTTAGGCTAAATTAGTCCCCAAAAATGATCAATTCTCAATGCCTACTGCTTCTCTTAACGAAATTGTTCACGCGGCCCTCAGTGGTCAAGTGGTTTCTTTTCCCACGGATACAGTTCCCGCTTTAGCAGTTTCTCCCCCCTATGCTGCCTTAATTTTTGCCGCTAAAAAACGGACTTTTGATAAACCTTTAATTCTCATGGCCGCCTCAGCAGCAGATTTATGGGATTATGTCAAGGGAAATCAGGAAGAAAGGGAGATTTGGCGGCAAATGACCGAAAAATACTGGCCCGGCTCCCTAACTTTGGTTTTACCTGCTTCTGAAAAAGTACCAAAAGTTCTTAACCCTAAGGATCCTAGCACGATTGGTATCCGAGTTCCTGCTCATGCGATCGCAAGAGAAATTCTTGGTCGAACTGGTGTTTTAGCGACCACAAGTGCTAATCTGTCAGGACAAGAGCCTTTATTAACTCCAGAAGCGATTATGACTACTTTTCCCTCGGTAACGGTGTTAGCTCCCACAGAAAGGCAAGCATGGGGAATAATCAATAGTGGACAACCCTCCACCGTCGCGCGTTGGCAATGTCAAAGATGGGATATCTTACGACAAGGGGCAGTTTTTCTGTAAATATGGACGATATTGAGGCTTTAAAACGGGAATTACAGCAAACTCGCCTCGCTTATCAGATGGCCGTGGCAATTAATCACCTCAAAAGCAGTTTTTTGGCACGGGTTGCCCACGAATTGCGATCGCCATTGAGCAGTATGATCAGTCTTCATCAACTGATTCTCGCCGATCTTTGCGAAAGTCCGGCCGAAGAAAGGGAATTTATCGCCCAGGGACAACTGGCGGGCCGTAAACTGATGGCAATGCTCGATGAGATGATTAATCTCTCCAAACTAGAGTCTGGTACTATACCTCTGGAGCGAGAAATTTTTTCTTTAACCAAACTCTGGCAAGATTGGGCAAGTTTAACCTATTTACAGGCAGCTAATCGCAATATTCAGCTTAAATTTAGCCCTTTAACCGATGATATTGCTATTGTTGCCGATTATCAGTGTTTATCCTCCGCTCTTGTCCTTCTCGTCGATGCAGTGATCACCAACTTAGCGAGCGGCTCTATTTGTATATCGGTAAGCGCCCTTGGCGAGAAAAAAGTCACTATTACCCTAGAATTTCCCAGGGAAATCGCTCTCTGGCAAATGCCAGAAATTTCTCCTTTGAGTTTAGAATCAAAGCCAGAAGAAGTCAAACAATTTACTCAAGCTCTCGGTCTTTCTCCCGGTCTTAAATTCCAGTTAGCGAAGGGAATTATCGAAGTATCGGGGGGGGAAATGAGCTTAGATCAAATCAATAACAATAGTCAGGACAAGCTCACACGGATCGTTTTTTCTTTACCTCGATCGCCGGACAGGAAAACTCCTCGGGATAACGATTAAATAATACCATCGTCGTCATGGCGTTGCTTTGGAAACCAATGCGCTGGTAAAATTGTTGTTGCTTAGTAGTCATCAAATAGACTCTTTCCACCCGATTTATTCGGGGATGGGCCAAGACTGTTTCTACTAATTTACGCCCTAAACCCGCTCCCTGGTAATCGGGATGAACGATCACATCCCAAATAGTTGCCCGATAAATGCCGTCGGAAATGGCGCGAGCAAAACCAATTAATTGCCGCTCATTCCACACCGTCACCACCGGATCACTATAGTCAATTGCGGTTTCTAAATCTTCTAAACGGCGATCTATTGCCCAAAATGCGGTTAAATTAAATAATTCTCGTAGTTGCAATAGATCTATCTTGCTTTTATCCTCGTCAAACTGAATCTGACTACAATCAATCATGATATTTCCTTAGTCTAAGACTGAAAAACAGGGGAAGATATTTTTCCGAGAAAGAGGATTCACGCTCGCTCGGACTGATTTATGAGCAATTTCCCCTAATCTATGTGTCTAATTATACTCAATGCCTCAGATAATCTCTAGTTGATTTATCGTGATTTCTTGACAAGTCATTAATCAGTGAGCGGGAGTCGGTCGTCGGTCGTCAGGAGATAGGAGTCAGGAGATAGGAGTCAGGAGATAGGAGTCAGGAGATAGGAGTCAGGAGATAGGAGTCAGGAGATAGGAGTCAGGAGATAGGAGTCAGGAGATAGGAGTCAGGAGATAGGAG
>NZ_JADEXI010000473.1:0-3631 GCF_015207185.1 Microcystis sp. LEGE 08355
TTTTTAGATGGGATACCGCCGAGTCTTGGCTGTCCACAGAGGCAATACCGACCCCATGGAAGCCCAACTCTAGCGCTTTTTCTTTGATTTGTGTTTCTGTGGGCATAGACATATCTTAAGTCAAGTATTTGTAACAATTATTTACAATGATCAATTTATTGAGCCAAATCCCAGGCTCAACAGTTAGAAACCATGATCAACGAAGAAACTGTGGTTCCCGTCCCCGCTATATCGTCCTCATACTAAATCCAGTTATTAAAAACTGATTATTTATTCTCCGTTTTGCATGAGTGCATGAGTAGAAAACGGGTTTCTCCGAGAAACCCGTTTTCTGTGCGTTACTCAACGGATTTAGTATAACTATTGACTTGCTCAATTAACACCCGTCCCTAAAATGACTTGTACTTTGCTAGTACAATTATAGTAAAATAAGAAAGATTAAAACAAATAACCATGTCTCAACCGATTACCATCGAAGATATCTATAAACTTTTTGAGAAAACTAACGAAAAGTTTGAACAATCACGCCAAGAATACGATCGCCGGGCTGCTGAAGCCAAGGCTGAAGCTAAGGCCGAAGCTGATCGCCGGGCCGCTGAATACGATCGCTGGGCTGCTGAAGCCGATCGCCGGGCCGCTGAAGCCAAGGCCGAAGCCGATCGCCGGGCCGCTGAAGCCGATCGCCGGGCTGCTGAAGCTAGGGCCGAAGCCGATCGCCGGGCCGCTGAATACGATCGCCGGGCCGCTGAATATGATCGCCGGGCTGCTGAAGCCAAGGCCGAAGCTGATCGCCGTTTGGCCGAGCTAGAGAAAACAGTGGCCAATACCAGTCGTGCTGTGGATAGTTTAACCACTCGCTGGGGAAGATTCGTCGAGGAATTAGTCGAACCTGCTGTTATTGGCCTATTTCGTAGCAAAGGTATCGATGTCAAAGAAACCTACAGTCGTGCCAGGGTAAAACGGCAAGGAATAGCCATGGAGATTGATATTTTAGCCGTCGATGAAACCGAGGTAGTTTTAGTAGAATGTAAGTCTCGTTTATCGAAAGATGATGTCAATGAGTTTTTAGAAAAATTAAGTCGATTTAAACAAGCATTTCCCCATTATAAAAACTATCAGGCTTATGGTGCAGTGGCGGGAATAGAAATAGACGAAGGAGTAGATCGTTATGCCTATAAACAGGGTTTATTTGTGATTAAACCATCGGGAGAAACGGTAGAAATCATTAACGATTCTGGTTTCGAGCCTAAATTATGGTAGGGGAAGGATGGGTCTTTCATCTGGCAAAGTATTGGCAGCAGGTCTAATTTTTCCAACCTAGTACTAGCCTAACTTATGGATACGATGCAGGATTAGTATTCATATCTTGGGTAAGTAACACCTTGCATAAGTAGGGAGGCACAATTATTTGTAGGGCGTTGGGTTTCATGCTTCAACCCAACCTACGTTCATCTTATATTTAATTCCACCCACCCACTTAATTAATTTTTGAGGATTCAAAAACGGCAAAAATAAGGATTAAATAGTATAAAATCTGTGAATGGACTATTTCTAATTCTTCTGACTACTGACGACCGACTCTCAACCCGAACAACAATTTTTTATTTTTACAAGAGATCTAGTGACGTTTTGTCCTAAAATTGCCAATACCCAGTTTCAATGCACGAGAACCTAATAGCTAAAAACTGGCTCCAGTTTTTGACCGGGATAGCACCGCTTGATCGCAGTGGATCGTAAAATGGGATAATGCTAACTTTGAGAGTCAGAGAGACTATGAGTGAATTCGACTACGATTTAATTATTATCGGTGCTGGAGTTGGTGGCCACGGAGCAGCCCTACACGCGGTCAAATGTGGGCTAAAAACGGCTATTATCGAAGCCAAAGATATGGGAGGAACCTGTGTTAATCGCGGTTGTATTCCCTCTAAAGCTTTACTGGCAGCCTCGGGACGAGTGCGCGAATTGGCCGATAGTGACCATCTGAAAAGTCTAGGTATTGCCATCGGTGGCGTTAATTTTGACCGTCCGACCATTGCCGATCATGCTAACAACCTTGTTAGTAAAATTAGAGGCGATCTCACTAATAGTCTTAAACGTCTCAAGGTTGATACTATCCACGGTTGGGGAAAAATCGCCGGTCCGCAAAAAGTTAGCGTCATCGGGGATAGTGGCGAAAAAATCTACACCGCTAAGGATATTATGCTCTGTCCGGGGTCGGTTCCCTTTGTCCCACCGGGGATCGAGATCGATCATAAAACGGTTTTTACCAGCGATGAGGCCGTTAGATTAGAAACTTTACCCAAGTGGATTGCAATCATCGGTAGTGGTTATATCGGTCTGGAATTTTCGGATATATACACCGCTTTGGGTTGTGAAGTGACGATGATCGAAGCTTTAGATAGTCTCATGCCGGGATTTGACCCAGAAATCTCGAAAATCGCGGAAAGAGTTCTGATTAAACCTAGAGACATCGAGACTTATGTGGGAGTTTTGGCAAAAAGTATTAAACCGGGGAATCCTGTGGCCATTGAACTGGTGGACGCAAAAAGCAAAGAAGCGATCGAAATTTTAGAGGTAGATGCTTGTTTAGTCGCTACAGGAAGAATCCCCGCGACCAAGAATCTCGGATTGGAATTTGTGGGGGTAGAACTGGATAAACGCGGTTTTATTGCCGTTAATGACAAAATGCAGGTAATTCAGGACGGTGAACCGATTCCCCATCTCTGGGCCGTCGGCGATGCTACGGGTAAAATGATGTTAGCTCACGCTGCTTCGGGTCAAGGGGTAATAGCCATTGAAAATATCTGTAATCGCCCAAAAACCATCGATTATCGCAGTATTCCCGCCGCCGCTTTTACCCACCCCGAAATTAGTTATGTGGGTTTAACGGAACCGCAAGCAGAAGCTTTGGCACAGCAAGAAGGGTATAAGGTGGCTTCTGTCAAGACCTATTTTAAGGGAAATTCTAAAGCTTTAGCGGAAGGAGAAACGGAAGGCATCGCTAAAGTCGTTTATCGTCAGGATACGGGGGAATTACTCGGTGTTCATATTATCGGTATCCACGCATCGGATTTAATTCAAGAAGCGGCCAATGCGATCGCTGAACGTAAATCTGTCCATGAACTCGCTTTCCGCATCCACACCCATCCAACTCTCTCAGAAGTCCTCGACGAAGCTTATAAACGAGCAGAAGTAGCAGCATAGAGTCAGTTATCAGTTATCAGTTATCAGTTATTACCGTTAAGTTTCCGACTCCTAAATTCTGACTACTTTCTCTTTTTTTACTTTTTACTTTCAAGATTATGTTTGGATTAGGTTGGCCAGAAATAGTAATTATTGCTGTGGTTGTTCTCCTGATATTTGGACCGAAAAAAATACCCGAATTTGGGGCAGCTTTGGGAAAAACTTTACGGGGATTTAAAGAAGAAATCAATCAAGATGAGCAAGAAATTGAAGACAGTGACGAGAAGATGAGATAAATTTCGCCCGTATGAAACTCCGCTATATCAGTTATCAGTTATCAGTTATCAGTTATCAGTTATCAGTTATCAGTTATCAGTTATCAGTTATCAGTTATCAGTTATCAGTTATCAGTTATCAGTTATCAGTTATCAGTTATCAGTTATCAGTT
>NZ_JADEXI010000474.1:0-3626 GCF_015207185.1 Microcystis sp. LEGE 08355
AACTAAAACCTTCCCAATCTACCGAAAAAGAAACCACAAAAGCTGGCTAAATTGTTTCTAAAAATACCATAAATGCCCCTTCATTCAGTCAGTTGAGTAGGGGAATTTATATCGTATTTTTATGTTATCTTGGGGGTATTTATACCGTTTTGCGGAAGGCAAAAGTCTTATACCATAAACTTTTCACGTTCCTAGTATGTGCCTCACTCATTCGCAAATTGCTATATTTTTACAATCCAAGTCAATCATTTTCAGTCTATAATGTTACCAGTGTAAAATAAATAAGAGGGGTTATTCATAATGAGTCCACATCCGTATAACTTTGACAACCTTCTCTTCTGGAATAACCTGATAAACCAAACGATGCTGAATATTAATACGTCTGGAATAATAGCTCGCTAAATCGCCACTGAGTTTCTCATAAACAGGATAAGATTGATACGGATTTGACTTAAGAATATTTAATAACTCGTTAGCTTGTTTTGCCAACCCAGTACGAGCCAGCTTTTCAGCATCTTTTTTCGCTTGTTTGGTAAAAACCAACTGCCAATTATCCATTTAAAATTGCTCTGATACCCGCCTCATCCACACAATCTTCAATAGAAGTGTTGCCACCTTCAATAATTGAATCTACCATACCAGGAATAGAATACAAATAAAGCGTTTCTTGAATAGAGTTCCAATCTTCCTCAGCAATTAAAATAGCATTCTTTTTCGTACCAGATAACAAAATTGGTTGATGATTATCATTGGTATCATTCACTAATTCATCAATTTGTTCTTTGGCTTCAGTAACAGTAAAAATTTTCATGTAACTATCCCTTAAATTAACAACAATAGTGCAGCCGATTTGTAAGGATTCAGGTGCCTCAAATGCATTCACAGAGAGGCTTCTACAATCTCAAAACTCGCCCAACTAACAGATTCATTCTCAATAAGCACTCTCATTAAGGCTTTCAGCATTTCTTAATGAGAGTGAGTATTTGGGCGTAATTCGGCCAAATGCTTACCTAGTATAGGTTTGACTGCTTTTTCTATGACCTAAATTCTTACACCGATTTTAACACAAGTTAAGTATTATTCAGGATAATAGCACCTTTTCTAAACATTTGTCAAATTTATTTTTACTTATTCTCGTTGCCAATTCTTGATAAGTTGCCTTGCTCTGAAGAATGGTACATTGACTGATTGATTACTTTTCTGGGTGTTCCTAGTGGATTGAGTAAAGCACTAATCAAAACATTGGTATCTATAACAACTCGATTAGTCTGAGTAAAACTCGTAGGTTGGGTTGACCCAAGGAAACCCAACAACTTCCAGGAATATTTTCACAATCTTGGTTGGGTTTCGCCTTTTGATCCGATTGGTAATAACTGCTCAATAATGATAGCTCAATCCAACCCACGGCTAGAGCGTCTGAGGGAATGCTAGATTTGACCATGACAGTAACTCAGCAGACAAACTACCATCAGGATTTTGGCATGAAAATTCATGGCTTGAGCGGACTAAAACTTTAATCTTTTCTCAATCTTTCTAACAATTCTTCGCGGGATAAATTCACTAAAGAAAGAAGTAACCCGGTGCGTTCTGAGATGGGAAGTTGGGCAATCTGTTCAACTAGACCAGACAATTCCGAATCTAGGGTTCCAAACCGCCCTTCCAGAAGACTAGCTATCAGCGAGAGTTGTCCCTCTAAAGTGCCTTCCTGTTTTCCTTCTATTTTCCACTCTTCTCGCTGTTTTAGATAGGCTGGTGATAGGTTCATGATGTCCTCCTGTTCCTCGCTACTTAAATTATCTCTCAATTCCAAATTCTTACGCCAGTTGGCTAGAATTTCTAACAAATTTTCTTGAAAAGAGTTATCTTCTGGCAATTGAACTAACTCTTCTACGGCTCTTTTTTGTGTTTCTCCTTTTCCTAAAACCCTCAACCATAAAGTGTCTTCACTCACTGGTAACTGGTGGATGGCAACGATTGCCACTTTGAGGAAGTCAGCTAAAAAGTAAACCCCTTTTAACCAATTCCTCTCATCGCTGTCAGCCCTGAATTCTTGAATCATTCTAGCTGAAAAGGTGGGGGTGAGAATCCATAAAACTGGCAATTCTGCGACCGTCAGAGTTTTGTTTGCCCGTTTCGCCTTTCTTAACAGGTCATTATGAACAGTATATAACTTTGATATACAACTGCGAATCTCTATTTCTGAGGGCGGGTTACGGAAAGGTTCAAACAAACAGGAAGTCGCCGCCATTTTTCCGAGTAAACCTAAAGGGAGTTCGGTCCTTGATGGTGAACTGGCCGGTTCAAACCAGACATCTATTTCTTGAACCTCACTTTTAACTTTCTTACTCTTTTTTATGGTTCCTAGAGGCGCTAACAGTTCCTCTAAATATTCCTTGGCAAATTGGTCGTGAATTTGGCGGGTCATTCTCGGAGATGACTGAGAATATAAAGGGGGATAAACTATCCTATTATATCATTAATTAAAAAGGAATCCAATCGACAACATTGATCCATGACTAGGAATCAAATTGACTAAGAGAGGAACGTCTTTTAAAAGGAATTAGTTTTTTGATTAATTCAGGTGTAATTAAGCCTTGGGGATAAAAAATCGTTCCCAAAACGATTAAAATTCCAAAAATAATCAAACGACCATCGCGCAAGAAATTCCCCAACCAAATTGGTAAACCATTCACGCCGCCAAGGGCGCGTAAAACTTCGGGCAAAGCAGTTAAAACAATGCCGCCCACCACGGGCCCGACAAAAGTTCTGGAACCACCAATTAAAACAAAAGCCAGGAAAATAATACTAGAATCAAAGGTTCCTTGACGGGAATTCCAAGTATTGAGAAAATGGGCACTTACCGCTCCCACAACTGCCGCTAAAACTGCCCCGAAAGTGAAGGATAAAACCTTGTGATAGGTGGGATTAATTCCCATGGACGCAGCTGCCAATTCATCGGCACGAATGGCATTAAATGCCCGACCAATTTTGATGTTTTCTAACCGATAGAGAAACAGCATAGTTAGGAATAAGAGGGGCAAGGCCAGCCAAAGGTAGGCTAATTGAGTAGTGAAGGGTTGGGGAATGGCGAAAATACCGACCGCACCGCCGGTTATTTCGAGATTAAGGGCAATAATTCTCAAAATTTCTACCCAGGCGATCGTGGCAATAGCTAAATAAATCCCTCGCAAACGGAGAACAGGAATACCTAAAACTATGGCTAATATTCCTGAAATAATGCCAGCAATTAACATTTCTAAAAAGACCAAAGCCAGGGGATAATTGCTGCCGGTATTAGTAAAAACTTTCGTGGAAAGAATGGCGGACACATAACCACCTAAAGCGTAAAAACCGGGGGTTGCTAAGGATAATTGACCGGCCATTAAGGGCAGATAAATTGAAATGCCTAAGATGGACCCAAAGATCATTGAAACAATTAAAAAACCATAGGTGTTAAAAAAGTCAGCCATATTTTCAGTGAGCGGTTATTGGGTGTTTAAGTTAGGGGAGGCAATTAGCTAATTTTATCACCGTTCTCTCCCACCTCATTCTCCGGTAATTCTCGAAATTATCATAATTTTTTACTTGGCACTTTTCCTATATGGTAGCGTTCGCCACCTTAAAAG
>NZ_JADEXI010000475.1:0-3625 GCF_015207185.1 Microcystis sp. LEGE 08355
ATTTTTATCTATTCTTCTCACTTGATAATTCCTAATTCCTAAATAACCTGAGTTCGGGATAAGCTAAAACCCTAATTTTCTCGTTCGCTGTCAACCCTATTCTTTTGTGGAATGAGTAAGAAAATAGCCTTAACCCGAACTGAAGTTAAATAGGTAGGCGTTAAAAATTATCAGACACCCCCCTTATCAAGGGGGGCAGGGGGGAGCCCCCCGCCTATCAGCACCCCCCTTATCAAGGGGGGCAGGGGGGATCGAACCTAAAATCCATTTTTAATTTAATTATAACCAGCTACTTAATTCCCACTGATAACTTAGGAACTATGCAAACAATCTTTCAGCGCGTAGGCTACCTGTTGTTGTTCCTCGCAGCTTAAATCGGGGAACATAGGCAAAGATAACACTTTTTCACTGGCCAATTCAGCCATGGGTAAATCACCTTTTTTATAGCCTAAATACTGATAAACCGGCTGTAAATGTAGGGGAATCGGATAATAAACCATAGATAGGACATCTTTTTCCTGCAAAGCTGCCCGAATTTGGTCACGATTTTCTGTTAAGATCGTGTACTGATTCCAAACGTGCTTACCTCCGGCTAAAGCGGTAGGTAAAGTGATATTAGGCAAAGGTTGCAGTAATTCCCGATAACGTTGGGCAATCTCGATCCGTTGATTATTCCAAAAATCGAGATATTTCAGCTTAATTTGCAAAATAACCGCTTGAATGGCATCTAAGCGGCTATTCACCCCAATTACCTCATGGAGATAACGCACCTTGCTGCCGTGTTCTTTAATCATGCGAATTTGTGCCGCTAACTCGGGGTTATTGGTGGTAATTGCGCCACCATCGCCACAACCGCCTAAATTTTTGGTGGGAAAGAAGCTAAAACAGCCAATATCGCCGATACTCCCCACTTTCTGCCCATGCCATTCTGCTCCCGTTGCTTGAGCGCAATCCTCAATCACCAATAAATTATGGGAACGAGCGAAATTTACTACCTCAGACATATTGACAGATTGCCCAAAAAGGTGTACTGGGATAATCGCTTTAGTCTGGGGAGTAAGCGCTTTTTCCAACAGTGCCACATCGAGGTTAAAAGTATTAATATCGATATCGACAAAAACCGGCACTGCCCCGACTAAATTAATCGCTTCGGCGGTGGCAATAAACGAAAAAGTAGAAGTAATTACTTCATCCCCCGCTTGAATACCGAGGGCGCGCAGTGCCAGATAAAGGGCATCGGTTCCCGAATTACAGGCAACACAATCGCTAACACCATGATAGAGGGCAAATTGTCGTTCTAATTCGCTCACAGTTTCACCGCCAATATAGCGCCCAGAACGGAGGATTTCTAAAACGGCATGGTTAGCTTCTTCGCTGATGACTTGGTATTGACGGGATAAATCGACGGGGGGAATTGTACTCACGCGCTTTCACTCAAATTAGAGACTAATCGGGATTTGTTGGCGAAAAAAAGGAATAATTAGTCAAAAATAATTATAAACTTGCTATCTATAGATGAAGTATCGTTGTAATTTGTTTCTTTTATTTTTATGGATGGATTAGTAGAACTAAATCTGGTGGATTTGGGTTGGGCTTTGGGGATGATGGGTATTTGTTTACTCCTCTCCCGTTGGTCAAATTTAGCCCTAGAGGGACAATTATTATTAGCGACCGGTCGATCGATCCTGCAATTATTAGTGGTAGGCTACGTTATCGCCGTTATTTTTTCCCTTGATAATCCTCTGGCAGTGCTGGGGATTTTGGCAGTAATGATGACTATCGCGACTATTGTTGCTAAAAATCGCATCGATAGCCGAGATAAAGGCTTATTACCCCTAGTTTTTGGCTCTTTATTGATTAGTAGCTGTCTAACTTTAGGTTATGCGATCGCTTTAATTATTCAACCAGAACAATGGTACTCGCCCCAATACTTAATTCCCTTGACGGGGATGGTGTTAGGGCAAGCGATGAATAGTGCCTCTTTAGCCGGGGAGAGATTAAGCAGTGCCATTAAAAGTCACCGTTTGGAAATCGAAACCCATCTTTGTTTAGGGGCAACCCCTCAACAAGCGATCGCATCTTATCAAAAAGAAGCGATTCGAGCTAGTTTAATACCCACCCTCAATCAGATGATGGTGGTGGGTTTAGTCAGTTTACCCGGAATGTTCACCGGACAGGTATTGGCAGGAAGTGAACCTTTAAACGCCGCTTCCTACCAGATACTGATCCTGTTTATGATTGCCCTAGCTAACCTAATCACCGCTCAATTGGTGACAGAGGGAATCTATCGGCGCTTTTTCAGTGAGAATTTATCACTTATCAGTTAACAGTTATCAGTTATCAGTTATCACTAGCCACTCCTGACTCCTAATTAACGCCCACTGTTCACCGATTACTGTTTACTGATCACTGATTTAGCCTTTCCACTTGCTGGCGACGACTTCAGCGAGATCAACCACGCGTTGGGAGTAACCCCATTCGTTATCGTACCAAGCGATAACTTTCACCATATCGCCACCCATCACCATCGTTAGACTAGCATCAATGATCGAGGAGGCATCAACACCGCGATAATCAGAGGAAACGAGGGGTAAATCATTATATTCGAGAATTCCTTTCAAAGAATTTTCCGCAGCTTCTTTGAGGACTTCGTTTACCTGTTCCGCGATCGTGCTTTTTTCCACCTGTGCGACTAAATCCACTACAGAAACGTTAGGAGTGGGTACACGCAGGGCGATACCGTTAAGTTTCCCTTTCATTTCGGGGATAACTAAGGCTACAGCTTTAGCGGCACCGGTGGAGGTGGGAACGATGTTAACGGCAGCGGCGCGAGCGCGACGGAGATCCCGGTGACTAGCATCAAGAATGCGTTGATCACCAGTGTAACTGTGGGTGGTGGTCATCGTCCCTTTGATGATGCCGAAGTTTTCGTGAATCACTTTGACGACAGGAGCAAGACAGTTGGTGGTACAACTGGCATTGCTGATGACATTGTATTTATCGTGTTCGTATTCGTGAGCGTTGACACCGACAACATAGGTTCCCACACCCGAACCTTTACCCGGTGCGGTAATGAGGACTTTTTTAGCTCCTGCGACAATATGCTTAGAAGCGCCCTCTTCATCGACGAAAACACCGGTAGCTTCGATCACTAAATCTACACCCCATTCTGCCCAGGGCAGATTGAGGGGATTGCGATCGGAATAACATTTAATGGTTTTACCGTTAACAATTAAAGAATTATCATCGGCATCGATATTAGCGTTAAGTTTGCCTAACATCGAGTCATATTTGAGCAGGTGAGCGTTACTACGGGGATCGGATGTATCATTGATCCCCACTACCTCCAAGCCACTATCAGTCCGTCCTAACCAACATCTTAGGAAATTACGTCCAATCCGTCCGAAACCATTGATCGCTACTCTAATCACTGCTGCTTGCCCTCTACGTTTTAGTGCAATACATAAAAAAATAATTAATGTTCCCAATCATACCTTAAAGGTTGAACTTTACGATCCCGATCGAAAATAATTTATTAGCTCACCATTCAGGAGACGGGAGACTCCGAGACTACGAGACAGGAGACAGGAGATTATTTTTATTTATTCTCCTCACCTCCCCACAC
>NZ_JADEXI010000476.1:0-3623 GCF_015207185.1 Microcystis sp. LEGE 08355
CTCCTGAAGTTCCACTTCAGGAAGTCCCCCTTGAGTCCCCCCATACTGAGGCTGACTTAGCCGTAGAGTCAGCCACCCCCGCAGAAGTCAAACGTCAACAACCGATCCCCCCTCCCAGTCATCTGCGGCAGTATCGGGCGATCGGTCTCGTCTATGGCCATTATCAGCGATCGGAGGAACAATTAACTAAAGGCAATATTTTAACTGCCGATGGTACTCTGATCGATGCTGTGATTCTCGGTCGGGTGATCAGTTTGGTCAAAAATCATCTCGATCTGGAAAAACCCCATCTTTGGGTGGTTTATCCGCGCACCCGTCAGGAAAATGATGCCCTTCATGTTCAGATTGTCGGTGTTTGGGAACCAGAAACCCTGAAAAAGGAGGATGATCAGGAGATAGAGCCTCTCCTCGCTTCTACCCCGGGTTATTTCTCGATTCGAGGCGAAGTCATCTTTACCGAACGGGAAAATCAAGCGGTAGTGGTCAAAATCCGACAAATGCCCAAAACTGAAGCGGACAAACCCAAGTTTTTTAAACTAAAATTGCGCGGCACTTTACCTGGTAAACCGGTCAGTCGTTTTTGGGATTTTCAGGTACAACTTAAAGGAGATGCCTTAACCATTTTGGAAGGTTTAGACCTCGGTTTTGCCAGCAAGAAAAAACCGATGGGTAAGGGAGGTTTTAAAAAGCCTTTTGATAAAAATCGTCATCCCTCGGGGGAAGGAGAAAAACGACCTTTTACCCCCGGACAATCCCCTATCCCTCGGCCTTCCCGACCAAAACCCGTATCGGAAAACTAATTTTTTTCTAAGGATGGGTTTCTCACCCATCCCTAGTCTAGGATTTGGTTTTGGGAGCTATTTGATACTTAGTATTGGGAATATAAGCGCGAATGTTATAACTATAATCCGTTCCCAAAATCTCGGCGATCAAAACCGCTAACTGAGTTCCTAAAATCGCTTCATCGGCAGAACTAAAAGATTTATAATCTTCTATTAACCATTCTTGACCACCATTAACTAAAGTACATCTAAATGTACCAAGAGATTCGGCGATTTCTGTATGTTCTGTATAGTTTCTCGTTCTTACTTCCCCCGCACTATCTGCCCTCAAACATAATTGATTAAGTTCTGAATAAAATTTGGCAGGAATTTTGTCTAAATCACCCCCTTTAGTCACCCAATGCATAAAAAGATGAAAAGACCAAGGAAGATTGAGGTAGAGTAGATAAAATAAACCCAGAATAATTGTTAAATATAAGGAGGAAGTCAGGAACTTATCATATTTCCTTTTTCGGGATCGATTTAAACGTTTAGCTAAATCTAACTTTGATTTTTTCATAAATTTTAATGAGTCAAAAGTAATTCGTAAAAAGTAAGATGTATAAAAAAATCCGGCGTTTTGCTCCGATTATCCTGTCCTTGAGTTTATTTATTCTAGCGGTCTGGGCAATTAGTCAAGAATTTAAACACTACACTTTTGCCCAACTCTTGGCTAGTTTGGATCATATTACCACAAGTCGTCAGCTAGAAGCTATTTTTTGGATGGCTTTGGGTTATTTGTCGATGACGGGTTATGATCGCCTAGGTTTTTATTATATCAAGCATCCCTTAGCTTTAGGCACTATTATCCGCACTGCTTTTATCAGTTATGCTCTTGGTAATACCATTGGTTTAACCTTATTTTCTGGGACTGCTATCCGTTATCGTTTCTATACTCCTGCGGGGGTGGGGGTGGTGGATATTGCCAAAGTTATCACTTTTACCCATTTAAGCTTTTGGTTAGGAATGTTAGGGATTGGTGGTTTAAGTTTCCTCCTCGATCCCCAACGGATTCCTCAACTTTTAAAATTACCTTTTTTAACTACTAAACCTTTAGGAATAATTTTTTTATTGCTGGTTACGGGCTATTTTTTCTTGACTCTCACCTATAAAAAACCAATAAGAATCGGCCAAGAAAATATCTATTTACCCTCTTGGACTCTTTCCCTGGCTTTGATTTTGTTGACTTTTATTGATTGGATATTAGCCGCTAGAGTTCTCTATCTTCTTCTCCCGGGCAGCTACAATACTTCGTTTTTAGGATTTTTCGGTCTCTATGTATTTGCCATGACGGCAGGGGTATTAAGCAATGTGCCGGGGGGAATAGGGGTTTTTGAGTTTATCATGCTGAGATTACGCCCCGAATATGTATCTAATGCCGAGCTTTTAGGCTCTTTAATCGCCTATCGAGCTATTTATTATTTCCTGCCTTTAATTGTCGCTTTTGTCTGGTTGTTGGGTTACGAGGCGCGCAGAAAATAAAGCCCGCAAATTAGCTTAAACGGACAAAAAGGTCCCCATGCCGTCATAGCTGGGGAGCATCAATCTAGTAGGCTAAAGTTTCTAAAGTTTCCCGTAGATAGGAACAAATGCGAGCATCAGCATCGTCTCTATTTTTACCTGATTCTAGTTGTTCTTGCTGCCAACGGCGAAAACCGGAACTAGCGGCGATGGCTTGTTTTAAATGCTCCCAAGTGTGATGATCTTTGCGAAGTGGGGTGTCAGAAAATGTGGTAGAGTTGCCCATCTTTACCTCTGGTGGTAGGGTTGCACCTTTTAACATAACTTAAAAATGGCTGGAAATTCTGATAACTGGGACACAATTAGGCAGAAAAAGGTGTTGCCTAGCTGGAAAGCTGCGGGGATGCCAACACCTTTTTTGAGTAAATATAGCGGATTTTTAGGAGATTTTGCTGGTTTCTGCCGCTTCTTCCACTTCCACTGCCTGATTTAAAGCTGCGGGGGGAATGGGGATAGGAAATACCGACGGCAGGTTAGCGGTGGCATCTTCGGGAGGCTGCCCAGGGTGAAAACGACGGTAGCTTAAAACACCAGCTACGGTGATTGCTCCTGTAGTGGCGGCAACCCCTAAAATAAGTTTGTTAGGATCCAGATGGAAGGTGGTATTGCTGCCAAAAATGCTTTTACCTTTAGCGAAAGCACAAGCGGAGGCGCTGCCGGCATCAAGAGTACCTAAAACAATGCCACTGACGAGGGTGGCACTAACGGCGATGGAGGTGAAAAAAGTTTTCTTCATAATTGCCTTGGGATAGGTTGTCAATAGCGATTATCCTTGCATTATAGATATCTAAATCACAATTGTCTATTTTATTTCCGTTGGTGACATTGAAATAATTTTGTTTAAGGATAATGAATTATCAATATCGTGTCGGGGGTAGTCTTGCCTATAACCATCCTACCTATATCGAGAGAAATGCCGATCGAGAACTGTTAACGGCGTTGAAAAATGGTCAATTTTGCTACGTTTTCAACTGTCGTCAGATGGGCAAATCCAGTTTAAGGGTACGAGTGACTCATATCTTACAGCAATCGGGCATGGATTGCGCGGCGGTAGATATAACCAGTCTTGGCAGTAATGATAATTTATCCCAAGGGTATAACGGCGTGATTACCCGTTTGTTTTTAGGATTTAATCTGACGGGAAAAATTAATCTTAAATCCTGGTTGCGTGAGCGAGAGGATTTACCCCCCGTGCAGCGTTTGGGACAATTTATCGAGGAAGTTTTATTAGTTTATTGTCGGGGAGAGAAAATATATATTTTTATCGATGAGATCGATAAA
>NZ_JADEXI010000477.1:0-3622 GCF_015207185.1 Microcystis sp. LEGE 08355
AGAATCCCATAATCTTAAAACTGCTTATCGTCGATAGTTATTTTCCATCCTATTTTATTTTAGTCGGGGAAAAAGTCTAGCTCTGGCCGATTTACGGATTACCGTATTGGGGAAATCGAGAGGATCACAAACTGCCTCCCCTCGCGGTTTAACCTAAATCCAGTTATTAAAAACTGATTATCTATTCCCCCTACCCCCCCGATGTCGGGGGGCAGGGGGGGTTGCCTCTTGCCTTTTGCCTATCCTGATATGTTACCTATACTTAACGGATTGAGTATTAACCGTTGCCCCAGGGAGTTTAAGATTAAAAGTGAAAAATCAAAAATTGTCCTTTAACTGCTCCACAGTGGCTATTTCGCTAAATTTGGGCTGCAGGCTCTATAATTTGCCAAAACGACGATGACGACCCTGATAATCTTTTAAAGCGCGGTGAAATTGCACTCGATCGAAATCGGGCCAGAGGGTGTCAGTAACGTAGATTTCTGCGTAGGCCATTTGCCAGAGTAAAAAATTACTAATTCTCATTTCCCCACTACTGCGAATTAACAGGTCTGGGTTAGGAATCCCAGCAGTATAAAGATACTGTTCAAAGAGAGATTCATCGATCGCTTCTGGGGAGACTAAACCCTGTTGCACCTGACGAGCGATCGCCTGACAAGCTTGCACGATCTCCTCTCGACCACCATAATTAGTAGCCACCGTAAATTGAATACCGGAATTTTTGCTAGTTTCTGCTTGAGATTTAGCAATTTCCCGTCTTAAAGACTCTGGCAAGGCTGATAAATTACCAATAAAGCGAATTTTGACATTTTGCTGCATCATTTCTTCCAATTCCCGCCGCAAAACCCGCTCGAATAGAGTCATTAAAAACTCTACTTCTTCCAGGGGACGACCCCAATTTTCCGTCGAAAAAGCATAAGCAGTTAAAGCGGGAATCCCCCAGTCACGACAACAGCGCAGCAAGTCTTTGAGTGCATCTACTCCCCGTTGATGGCCCATAATCCGGGGTAAACCACGACTTTTCGCCCAACGACCGTTCCCATCCATAATCACTGCGACGTGCTGAGGCAAACGGTTTTTATCTAAATCCGTAGGTAATTCTGGTGATAAGCTCGGTTTAACAGTCATTTTCTATCTTTCGGGGTTGCTCTGGGCGAACGGGAGAATTTTTCTAAGATTAGACGACCTTTTAAGCCAATTGTACGCCCTAAACGTCCCCAACTCGGTGCGACCACTTCCCCCTCTCCCGACGGAGAAAACTTCGCTTCGAGCAGCTCTTTTAGTTTACTACTGGTTAAAGGCCGATCCAAATTACCCCCCGACGCGAGGGAAATCGAGCCAGTTTCCTCAGAAACCACAATACAGATACAATTATCTAGCCTTTCGGTAATGCCCATGGCTGCCCGATGACGGGTGCCTAATTGCCTAGAGGTACTGCGCTCCGATAGGGGTAGAATAACACCAGCGGCCACCACTCGATCGCCGCGGATAAAGACGGCCCCATCGTGCAGTAAAGTTTTAGTTTGAAAAATAGTTTGAATTAATTCCTTAGATACTTCGCCATTTAGCGTCACCCCCGGATTGACAAACACCTTGGTGTCGAGATTGCCACTGGTTTCTAATACCATCAGCGCGCCGGTGCGATTTTGAGATAGATCCTTCACCGCGTCCACTAACTCATCAATGACATTATCGGTCTTGGGAGTGGGGGAACTTTTTTTAAATAATTCCCACACTTGACCTTTGCCCAATAATTCTAAAAAACGGCGGAATTCTGACTGAAAAATCACAGCGATGGCCACGGCCGACCCCAAAATCAATTTTTCTAGGACTAACCCCAGCAAGCGCAATCCTAGGGCATCGCTAATCACCGAGGCCAGCATTAAATAGATTAGTCCTCGCACCATCCAAAAGGTACGCCGCTCGCCGATAATTAGCAGCAGCATATAGGTAAGCAGGAGAACTAACCCAAAGTCTAGGAATGACAGACCATGGCTGAGAATCCAGGACAATAACCGGCGAGGGTCCAGAAAAAAACCCGACATGGGGGGACAATAGCGATGAGGTTTATATTAAGGAGAGTCGAGTGGGTAGGCGGTCTTGACGCAGCAAATCCGCCAGATTTTCCCGTTCAAGGATCAGATTAGCTTCTCCATTTTGGACAATTACCGCCGCCGGACGGGGTAAGCGGTTGTAATTAGAAGCCATACTGTAGTTATAGGCTCCTGTGGCTAAAACCACTAAAATATCCCCTGGGTTGGTTTTCGGTAGCGCAATATCCTTAATTAGAATATCGCCAGATTCACAGTGTTTTCCAGCTATTGTCACCACTTCCTGACATTCTTGACTCATTTTATTGGCGACCACGGCCCGGTAAACCGATTGATAGGTAATCGGTCGGGGATTGTCGGACATTCCGCCATCGACGGCGATATAGGTGCGGATTTCGGGGATTTCTTTGCGATTACCCACTGTATAGGCCGTTACGCAAGCGGTGGCAATCAGAGAGCGTCCCGGTTCGGCAATGAGCAGCGGATAAGCGATACCTCTTTCCTGACAAGCTTTGGCCACTGCTAAGGACACCGCTTGCACCCATTCCTCGATACTTGGGGGGTCATCACTTTCGAGGTAGCGAATTCCTAAACCACCCCCGACGTTTAATTGCTCTAGGGGTAAACCCCGTTCTAAACCTAATTTAAACCAATCTGCCAAGACAGCGGCTAAGTCTTGGTGGGGTTGACGTTCAAAAATCTGGGAACCGATGTGAGCGTGTAAACCCAGACAATTCAGCAGCGGATGAGCTAAAACATAGTCAAATACCGCTTCGATTTGATGAGGGTCAAAACCAAATTTACTGTCTAAGTGACCCGTGCGAATATATTCGTGGGTGTGGCACTCGATACCGGGGGTTAACCGCAATAGGATCGGAATAGGGGTATCAGGACGATTTTCGCCTAATTTAACCAGATTTTCTAACTCTAGCCAGTTATCAACGATAATAATGCAGTTATGCTCGATCGCATATTCTAACTCAGCGATCGATTTGTTATTACCATGAAAGTATATCGGCACATCAGTTTTATTGATCTGGTCTAAAGCGGTTAACACCGTGTGAATTTCTCCGGCCGACACCACATCAAAACCTAATCCTTCACTAGCGACCACGGCCGATAGGGCCAGGCAATTCCACGCTTTCGAGGCATAAATTACCCTAGATTCTCCGGGATAATGAGTCTGGAAACCTTGCAGGTATTGACGACAGGCAGTGCGGAGGGTGAATTCATCGACAATATACAAGGGTGAACCGAAACGTTCCACTAGGGTGGTCACATCACAACCACCGATTTCTAGACAATCGCGGTTATTAACCTTGGCTGTCAGGGGGAACAGGGTTTGATTCGGGGATAGACAATCTTGATAGGCTAAATATTTTTGTCCGGAATTGTTGATTTTAGGTTCAGTTGATAGCATGAGCGGTGTTTTTTGTCAATAAATCGATAAATTTTGTTACAATCTCCGCGCATCCCCGATTCAGTTAAGGGAATTTTGACCGTCGGTGATCTAGATAACCAAAATAGTTCTCTCTTTCAGTGTACGATCAACGACCCGCTAAAAATCCCTT
>NZ_JADEXI010000478.1:0-3620 GCF_015207185.1 Microcystis sp. LEGE 08355
CTGATTTTAATTGTTCGAGTATATTCTCGGCTAGTCTTTTCGTATAGGTTCGTTTCTTGGCGACAAAATCTAACTCTTCGCTAAAGGGTTTCTGACAATTATTGCACTTAAATTGACGACGATTAACCTGTAGGTACACTGGTTGACCTGAGATTGGTAAATCTTTGACTAAATGTCGATGATTTTGGTGGAGTTTATCGCTCTCTAACCCACAACGAGGACAGGACGTTCGGCGAGCTCAGTCGAGCCGTTGCTTTTTTATTTTTCGATTCGACTGGTCAAACTATACCGATATTTTCTAGGTGTCGATAGCCTTGAATAGAGGTTCCTTGTAGGTTCAAAAATTTGTCAAGTATCATAAGTAAAATACTCGGGTTTTTGGCTATTATATCAAATCTTAACTCAATTGTCTATCTTTTGGTATTAACCTATTTGTGCCTTAAGTCCTTTCCTGTATGAATTTCAGCTACTTTTGAGCGTAGTTGCTCTCATCGAATTTTATTTTATACCATTTTTCTTTATTCGTGTCCCTCATCCCCTTGCCCCTCTCCCTTTCTGAGATAGGGATTGGGGGTGAGGGCAATTAACCATCTCTGCCATTACTTTAGAAAAATGGTATTAAGTTAATTATTTGCATAACAATTACCGAAGAGCCATTATTTGTAGGATAGGTTAGCGGTAGCGTAAACTATGCGGGCGTTGGGTTTCATGCTTCAACCGTTCGGCTGAGCTCACGGCCGAAGCCCAACCTACGTTCATCTTATATTTAATTCCACCCACCCACTTACTGATCAGGGTAAGCTGTTTTGTCTGTCTAGTTTGAGCTTGAGTCTGGGGCTGATCGTTTCTTTTCTCCTGTTACCTGCGTGGGGTAACAGGCGGGTTAAAATGACGATTTGGTATCAGGCTTATACCGTTATGGTTTGAGCTAGTTATTCTTTTTACCACCAAATAGAGACCAAAAACCGCTCTTAGGATTCCCTTCCTTTTTTTGTCCCTTCTGGTCTTCCATTTCAGTATTAGGATTAACTACTTTATCCAGTTCCCGTTTGCACCCAATCACCGTCGCATCTTTGGGGCGGGCTTGCCAAGCGCGATTGATATGAACCCGGGCCATGGAGAGTTGATTTTGTCGCAGATAGGCTAAACCGAGCAGGGCGTGACAGATGCTATTATCCGGTTCTTCCCGTAGGGCATCGCGCAATTCTCGCAAAGCTTGGGCGGGGTTATTTTGGTCAAGAGAGGCTTGGGCGCGGCGAATATAGGCTTCTAAGGGCGATTCTTTGGCTTTAGCTGGGGCTGCCGTGGTGGCAGCCGCGACCACTAACTCGGACTGGCGAGGATTGCCTTGGGAGATAAAGACTTTCGGGGTAGTTTTCTTGTTGCCCTGACCTTCGGTTAGCATCAGATAAACCAGATTGAGTTCACTGAGTTGGGCGATTTTCTGATAGGTATTTTCCAGGGCGGTATATTGATCGATCGCCAAAGATTGCAGGATTTTTTGATAGGCTAATTCATAGTTAGCGGTGGACTGGGCTAGTTTTCTAGCTGGTTCGCTATTGATGGTGATTTTACCCGAATCCCGCGCCATTGCCTTGCCCATTTGTGTTAAAACAAGGCGGAATTCTTCCCGATATAGGTCGCGGCCCAGATGTTCGTAGGCGGGGTTAACTAATTTGGCGAGTAACTTATGAGCCTGTTCCCTTTCGGCGGGGGTGTAAAGGCGACAGGTATCGGGGTGAAGTTTATAGGCGATTTTTAAGTAACGCTCGCGAATCTCCTCATGTTCGGCATCGATCGAGACTCCTAAAACAGCGAAGTGATCGATTAAATCAAATTGAAATAACCCTTGGGAAATTGGAAAAGGCATACAGCAGACCCTACTCTAAAATGATAATCCCATTAAAACTGAAAACTCCAAGAGGCAGCTTTTTGCAGAGCCTGGCTTAAGGGGGTGTGAATGTGTCCGTTAGTGGCCAGAATTCGCCCCGTTTCCATCAGAAAAGGACTCTCATCGTAGGCGCTAATTTTACCCCCAGCTTCTTCGATCAGAATAACTCCTGCGGCCAGATCCCAGGGATTAATTCCTCGTTCCCAATAACCATCTAAGCGCCCACAGGCCACATCGGTTAAGTCTTTGGCAGCGGAACCGCTGCGGCGTACCCCTTGGGTCAGATGGGTGAGATAACAGAATTCGGCATAATTATTATCGGGGGTTTGACAGCGATCGTAGGCAAAACCCGTCACCAGTAAACTTTTTTCTAGTTCACTGGTCCGGGAGACATGGATGGGACGACGGTTCAGAGTAGCCCCCAAACCCCGGGCTGCCCGAAATAGTTCCTTTCTAAAGGGATTATAGATGACTCCCACTGCTGCTGTCCCTGCGATCAGGAGTCCGATGGAGACGACGGCTACGGGATAACCGTGGGCATAGTTGGTGGTTCCATCGAGAGGATCGATCGCCCAGAGATACTCGCTGTCCCTCCCTTGCAGTTTTCCCGATTCTTCCGCTAAAATCCCGTGTTTGGGAAAGTGACGGCCAATAATTTTGAGAATTTCTCTTTCTGCTCGACGATCTATTTCCGTCACTAAATCGCCCGATCGCCCTTTTTCTTCTATTGTCTCGATTTTACCCCAATTATCGAGGATAATTGTTCCCGCTGCTAGGGCGGCTTCGCTGGCAATGTCTAGGTATTTTTCTAATTGGCTGCTGGTATCTGGCACGATTAATCCCTAATCTATTCTTCATCTAAGGGTAAACCAAAACGCACTTTTCCACGGGCAAAAAAGCGACCGAATTGTAATTCATAGACTTCATCCTCGTCTTGGGTGGCTACTTCCATATCGCTACGGGCATAACTGACACAAAGTAAAGCATAACCTCTGGCTTTTAATTCCGGCGATAGTCCGATCGCTTCTGGTTGATGGATATCTCCTGATAATACCCTGACCGCGCAGCTGGTACAAGCTCCATTGCGACAGGAAAAGGGTAATTGATGACCCTGTTTTTCCAGACTGTGGAGTATATAGTTATCCTCAGGAACGGTGGTGGTAATTTTTTCGCCCGTCTGACGATTGTTAACGGTGATTTGATGATATTTAGTCATAGTTTAGTTAGGCGGAAATTAAAGCTGTAATTCTAGATACTTCTAAATTTAGGGGCTATTTTGGTCAGCCATCTCGATTATATCATAAATCATTGCTCAAATAGTCATCATAATCTCTATAAATGCTTCCTGACAAAGGGGGCGGTTTTCGTGGAATTTGCCTAAATCTAAGAATCTCCTACCATCATCTTTAATCCTCAAAAATCTACGCACTTGAGATAGGCGAAAAATCAGCATCTTTTCTTAAATTACGATGAAATTGATTAATGTTGGCGATTCAATATTTTTAGGCTTTAAATTTATTCCATTGATAGTGATTGGATTATCTGAGAGGGGGACAAGCGAGCTAGAAGGTAGATAGGGCAAGCGATATCGCTCTTTGTCCTTTGATGTAATCCTTCAACCGATAGCGGCTAATTTGCATTAGCTCTTCTATATTTTTTGGGAACATTTGATGTAGCTGGAGCCAATGATAGAGATGTTGACCCACATAAAAACTGCTGTGTCTGCGTT
>NZ_JADEXI010000479.1:0-3615 GCF_015207185.1 Microcystis sp. LEGE 08355
GACTTGGGGGACGGGTAACAGATAGAAAAGTAGGGCGCAAGCGACAAGACTGCCTAATCCTGCCAAAAAAGGCACTGTTCGACTGGCTACCGATTCATTCACCTTATGGTAGCGACGGGAAACTGGCTGTAATTTTAGGGTTAGGTCAGGTAAAGTGCGAGTATCGGCAAAAAATTGGTCAATCGCTTCTATTAAATCAAATAACTGCACGGTACTGATTTCTATCTTGACCGGACTTTCTGGGATATTCAAGTCCGTTGATGGATACCAAACCAGACGATGGAGATTCTGGTCAATCTTTTCTAGGTACACATGATCTGGTTCATGGACGGGATCTTGGGGATGACGAACACCACTTAAAAATTCTTGGGCATACTGACTGACCGCTTGTACTAAATTTTCCAAGAAAACCCGACCACCTTGCAGGACTTTATTGGCCCCGATTAACCGACATTCTACGTTAGTCAAAATTGAGAGTAAGGGTCGGCTATCCCCGGGGTTAGCCGGGGCGAAATCGTCGCCGAAACCATCGAGAATCAGGGTACAATTGGGCAAGCTATACTGTCTTCTCATCTTTACACGATCTCCCCATCAAATAAACTAATCCAAAACCGCTGCATTCCCGTCGTACCAGTACAAAATAATAACCGATCGAGGAGGGATAAAGCCAGTTCATTTAAAGCATTTTCATCGGCTAGATAAACCGATACTTTGGCCCGACGGGGGTTCATGCGACTGCGAAAATTGGAGCGAAATCTTTCTAGGTATTCTGATAAAAGAAAATTATTATCCACGGGTAAACCTTTTGATTCCATCTGTTGCCGCGCTAACAGTAATTGTCGGATGGATATAGCTAGGGGTTTGGCCCGATAACTGGCAATGATAACTAAAGCTTTTGCTTGGTCAAGGGTGAGACGGTCGAGGGTGTAGGAAATTCGCCAGGGATTAGTACAGCGTAAGCGCCAGAAAATAATCCGGTTTCTGACAATTTTATCGAGTCCTAGTTCTTTACAGAGGGCTAACAGGGCCTCCCCGGCACCGACTTCTAAGGATTCCAACGCTAATAGCATTAAATCGATATGCTGTTGGAGATGTAGGGCGCATTGCTGACTGGCAATCTGAAAATCGGGTAAAACGCTTAAAATAACTGGTTTTTCTGGGGCTGATGCTGTAGATTCGGGCGTTAGGCTAGTAGGGGTCATGATATAGGATAACTAAAACACAAGGGCGATCGAGTCAGGGTATTGTAAATTGTATTGTATAGATAGCTGTCCCCCATTTTACGAGACACGGAAACCGAATGGATCTGAAATCACTGATTCGCGATATTCCCGACTTTCCCAAACCGGGTATTGTCTTCCGCGATATTACTACCCTACTCAATCATCCCCAAGGATTACGTTACACGATCGATACCCTAACGGCAAAGTGTCGCGATTACGGTTTATCCCCCGATTACATTGTCGGTATGGAATCGCGGGGTTTTCTCTTTGGTGTTCCTTTAGCATATCAATTAGAAGCGGGATTTATTCCTGTCCGGAAACCGGGCAAATTACCCGCCGCCGTTCACAGTATCGAGTATGATTTGGAATACGGAAGCGATAGCCTCGAAATTCATCAAGATGCGGTGGCATCCCATCATAAAGTCTTAATTGTCGATGATTTAATCGCGACGGGAGGGACGGCGAAAGCAACGGCAGATTTATTAGAAAAAATTGGTTGTGAGGTGTTAGGATTTGCCTTTATCATCGAGTTAATCGACCTCGGTGGTCGGGAAAAATTACCCGATTTACCAATTATTACCATTATCGATTATTAGGTTTTTTTCTATGACGGCGACTGATGATAATTATAAGGCGGCCACCGCTCGATCGAGTGCTAATGGGTTACAATCTCTCCTAACTAGCGAAACTTTTTTATATATTGTCAAGCGTGTTCTCCAGGGTTTATTAACTCTGTTGTTGGCCTCGGCGTTGAGTTTCGCTATTATCCAATTAACCCCCGGCGGGTTTCTAGCTTTGCTTGACCTTAATCCCAAGATTAGTCAGGAAACTAAAGAACAATATATTGCCCTTTTTGGTTTAAAAGACCCGCCGATTGTCCAGTATTTTAAATGGTTGTGGCAAGTGGTAACTCAGTTTAATTTTGGTCTGAGTTTTACCTATTTTCGTCCCGTGTCTTCCCTATTATTAGAGAGAATTCCAGCGACGTTATTAATGTCTTTGACTTCCATAATTTTAACCTGGGCAATTGCGATTCCCTTGGGTATTGTCAGCGCCGTCAAACAAAACCAATTTATCGATAAATTTTTTCGAGTTATCAGTTATCTTGGTCAAGGTTTCCCCAGTTTTATCACTGCCCTTTTACTGCTAATTCTCGCCCAAAATGTCTCGCCGCTTTTACCGGTGGGTGATATGACCAGTATTAACTATTCGGAATATTCCCCTATTGGTAAAGTTCTAGATATCGCTTGGCATATGATTTTACCAACTATTGCCCTGACAGTTACCAGTTTTGCTGGATTACAAAGATTGATGCGGGGACAATTGTTAGATGTTCTTCGACAGGATTATATTCAAACCGCCAGGGCGAAAGGTTTACCGGAAAATAAAGTTATCTATGTCCACGCTTTACGCAATGCTATTAATCCCCTGATAACTCTTTTGGGCTTTGAATTTTCTAGTTTGTTAAGTGGGGCATTTATTGCCGAATTTTTCTTTAACTGGCCCGGATTAGGTCGTTTAATTTTGCAAGCTGTGACGGCCAAAGATTTATATTTAGTTATGGGCAGTTTAATGATGGGTGCTACTATGTTGATTATCGGTAATCTTCTGGCTGATTTACTTCTCAAAGCTGTAGATCCTAGAATTAAATTGGAGGATTTAAAGTAGGGGAAATGGGGAAATTTTATCAGTTATCAGTAAACAGTAATCAGTTATCAGTGGGGAGATGGGGAGATGGGGGAAATTCCACTAAAACCCTAAAACCCCAAAACCCCAAAACCCTAAAACCCAACCCCTTTTTTCCTTTTCACTTTTTACTTAAGTAGGGAGGCACAATTATTTGTAGGATGGGTTAGCGGTAGCGTAACCCATGCAGGCGTTGGGTTTCATGCTTCAACCCAACCTACGTTCATCTTATATTTAATTCCACCCACCCACTTAACAAAATATGTTAGCAACTACACATTATTTACTCAGGTCAAAACAAGACGGACAATACCTAGTAGCGCGTCTGAGAAAAGGTGAAAGCGAAACTCCAGCTAGTTATCTGCTTCTGTTTAAAGAATCCTACGATGCTTTAAGTTATATCAATACCCATGCTCAGGATTTAGCCAATAATTTTTCTGTGGAAACTCTCTCAGGAACACAATTAAAGGGACTGATGCAGCGATGGGGATTTGCAGGAATTGGTTTAGTTAGTGAACCGTTGGAACCACAGGTGCAGTTTTTAGCCTACGAAAAAGGATTTAATCTCTAAACTATGAAAAGATTGTTAATCACTGGAGTTAGTGGGTTTTTAGGTTGGCATATTTACCAAAAAACTCGCTCATCTTGGGCAAGTTTTGGTACATATTTTAATCACAATGTCAATAGTAACTGTCTCTTATACGCA
>NZ_JADEXI010000480.1:0-3613 GCF_015207185.1 Microcystis sp. LEGE 08355
GTGGAAGACAGTACATGGTTTTTTAACTGTGGTATGCGACGGTGGTGGAAGCAGAAACTTAAATCGTGAGGTTTAGGAATCGCCGCACTTTTAGGGCGGCGAGGATGTCAAAGCAGAAAGCCTAACGCTCGCCTTCGCGGAGTTGACGGAATTCGCGAACGAGCGCATCTTCAGAAAGTCCCTGTTCGCGTAAAAGCGCATCCAACCTCTCGGCGGCGCGTTTTAACCCGTCGATCTCCGCTTCCGATGGCTCCGGTCGTGCCGGCAAGAAATAACCCACCGTCTGACCCTGGCAAGTGACGGCGATGGGAGTAGTAGAACTCAAATATTTGGCGAGATGATCCTGGAATTCTCCCATTCCGATTTTTTCTAGCATAGACTATTGCTTTTCCCGCTTGTGTACTGTTGTGTAGATAATTTTAGCAGAAAAATCTGTAGGCCGGGTGCAACCCAAAAGCCAGCTTCTTGGAGACGTTCAAAAGTTACTCTTGAACTACTCTCAATTCCGTTGAGAGTAGTTCACTTCATCAGCTACAGCAGAAGCTTTTTTTCTTGAGGAAGCTGAAGAAAAGTTGTTAAGACAGTTTCTTCAAGATTAGCCATTTGTTTAATTTTCTTCCAGTGTAGATATAGATATTTATATTATAACCAACCATCACCTAATATAGCCCAAATTTACTGAGTAGATAAAAATAAACTTGAGTCAACGTGAAAAAACTGTCCTAACTTTACAGCTTGTTTTTCTGTTATTATTTGTTGACCAATAAGAATATCAGAAACTATGGTTTTTGAACCTAGTATATCTGATAAATCTTTTTCTTGTAAGTTGTTAGCTTCCATGAGTTCCCAGAGTATTGAATGGGGTTCTGATTCTTCAAGGGGATAATGATCTTGTTCGTACTTTTCGATTAAAGTCAAGAGTAAATTTAACAAGGTGGTTTCTTCTAGACTGCGATTTTCTCGATGAGATAAGGCCTCAGCTAGGTTAATAGCCTGTTCGTTTTCTGCCTCGTTTTCTATCACTTTTGGTAGATACTTGGCTAGTAAACTTCCGTAGGTATCACGGTTTAAAGTAAGGGTCATTTTTCCACTCATCTTTGTCATACTCCGCGTGAGTCAAAATGTACTTGATATAAATTACTTGGTCTTTGTAAACGATATCTACAATTAGACGATAGGGATTACCTTTGATATTAAAGACCGTGAAATTACCAACGGCTTCTGCTTGAGAATACACAGCTTGAACTTCAGCCAGGTTTTTCCACTCTGCTTTACTAGCAATTTTATACCAAGTATTAATGGCATTAACAGCATCGGCGTGTTTTCCAGAAAATTGCCGCAGTTTTGTACGGCTGATGATGTGCATATTCTTATTGATTTAGAATAGCTCTTGTATTCTATTTTATCATAGCCTTATTTGCGCCACCAACCCGATGTCGGGGGGGCAGGGGGGGGTGAGGGCGATTAACCATCTCTGCCATTACTTATGAAAAATGGTATTATCCAACAGAGTTTTTAGATTTATTCAGCAAACCCTAATTACAAACACTTACTTAACATCATTTTACCGTTCCCCGTTCTCTTAATCCTCTTTCAGATCGCAAATCAGCAACGCCTGGGGAGAGTTTGCTGATAGCCAGGGGCTAAGAGATGACAGAGTTGGTGATATAGTAACTAAAGATCACATTTAAATCTAACCTTGCCATAGATGCACAAATCTCGAATCTGGCAACCCCAAAAATCTCCCGTCTCTAACATCAGTTTTAGCGATGAAATGAGGTAAGAATTTTGACCAAAATACTTAGCGATCGCATTGCCGTTTATCTGCTCATCGGTGGACTCCTGTTTAGAATCATCATCGCCTTGGGGCTTTATCCCGGTTACGATGAAGCCTATTATTATGTTTACAGCCATAATCTAGATTGGAGTTATTTCGATCATCCGCCAATAGTAGCGATTTCCACGGGTTTTGGGACTTGGATCACGGGATTAGTCAATCAATTTACCATTCGCTTCGGTACTCTCCTCCTCTATACTGGCAGCCTCTGTTTGCTATATCTGACGGCTTTAAAATTGTTCAGTCTGCCGGTCGCCAGAATGACTTTAGCGATCGCCACCCTGATCCCCATCTATGGGATCGTCTTCGGGATTCTTTCGCAGCCAGATAGTCCTTTAATCTTTTTTTGGTCATTAACAGTCTATTTAGCTGCCCAAGAATTCTGGCCAATTCGGGAAAAAAACTATCATCCTAGCTATCGTCTCGCTTATATTGGACTTGCCGTAGGATTGGCGGTTTTAAGTAAATATCACGGCTTTATTTTGGGCTTTGGTTTAGTTTTATTTTGTCTGACCACTCCCCGCTATTGGCCTGTATTTAGATCCCCTTGGTTAGGATTAGGATTTATTCTTTTTTTGATAACTTTATTGCCGATTATCTACTGGAATATTAACCATGATTGGATTTCCTTTCGCTTTCATTTAGAAGACCGTTTTTCTGGAGAACCGAAAACCTTTAATATTCTTGGTATTCTCTCGGTTATTGGCATTAGTATCGCCACAATGTTTCCTCCTTTTGGTTTGCCGATGTGGTGGGTGACATTTAAAAGCTTTGCCGAACAAATTCCTAACTTTATCTCGAAAAAAAGATTTTTTCATCGAGATGAAGAATCACTCAAAAAATGGTTAATTCTCTCGGTTTCTCTGCCTTTAATCCTGGGAATGCTTTATGTAGGTGCTTCCCATTATCTCGCCCCTAGTTGGATTTTACCCGGGTTCTGGTCCTGCACAATTTTATTAGGAGAAAAGGCCAATACTTGGCAGCAATCTTCTCGAATCTGGGTAAAAAGATGGTTATGGGGGTCAGGAATTTTTATCGTTACTGTTTTATCTATAGCAATGCTTCACGTTACTTTTGGCACTTTCCAAAAACCTAGTCAATACGCAATTTTTGGGGGAATTATTGCCCCAGAACAAGACCCTTCTCGGGAAATTGTCGATATAAATCAACTGCGCCAAGGCTTTGCTAATTCTCCCGAATTATTAGCACTCTTAAAAGATTCTAGCTTCGTTTTTACCCATAATTTTTATGTGACCGCATGGCTAGATATGGCCCTTTATCCCCTAGTTCCTATTCCCGTCACCTGTTTTAACAATGATCAAAGGGGTTATCAAATTTGGGTTAATCCTCAAGAATGGATCGGTAAAAATGGTTTATTAATTACTACAAATAGTTCTCTAGAAAGACCGGAAATAATCGATCGCTACCGTCCCTATTTCCAAGATATAACTAAAGTAGCTGTCATTCCGATCAAGCGCGGTGGTGTCACCATCGAACAATTTCATGTTTACCAAGCTAAAGGACTAATTAAAACTTATCCTTAAAGCAGTTATCAGTTATTGGCGGATAGGGGATAGATAAAATAGTTCATAGATACTGATAACTTCTATCTCCTGAATTTTGTAAACTTTTTTACTTTTTGCTTGATAAATATGTCCATTCATCGAGTGCGTATTGCTAGAGATAAAGGGGAATTTGTCCAGTCCTTAGTTAATTTTAATCAGGGAATTGGACCCTTTCAAACCTATGCTGATGTCATCGCTTTTGCGGCGGCTT
>NZ_JADEXI010000481.1:0-3606 GCF_015207185.1 Microcystis sp. LEGE 08355
AGGTTCCACGGAGCGGGGGGATTTTTCGGGGGTTTCAAAACGGGGTAATTCCAACTGTTCGGCAGCCGCGGCCAAATCCTGTAAACTGCCCACCAGATAGTCTTTAAATCCCTGAACCCGCACCGCTAGCTCCTGGGAGACTCCGGCGAAATTACTCCGCATTTCCTGCCGAATCCGCTCACGACGGCGTTCTAACTGTTCGATCGCCACTTCTAAAGCCTGTTTGCGTTGTTCTAGGTCTTTTACCCCTTCCTTGAGCATTCTTTCGATTTGAGCTTTGATATCCCCCAATTCCTCGGCGATCAAGCGTTCTCTTTCCGCTTTTAATGCCGAGATTTCTGCCTCTAGGCTCTGTTTTTGCCGTTCTAGAGCCTCGATTTCTGCTCGTAGGGGTTGCGCTTGCGCTGTGGGAACCAATTCGCCTTCGGGGGCGATTGCCGATGGCAGGGGATTCTCTACCGGGCGATCGTTCCAGAGATCGTCAAAACTAAATTCTTCGACAGATTCATTGGGTAAGTCTGTCATTTTGTCAAGGGGTAAAACATTAAAATCTTCTGAAGTCATCGTCTTTAGAAATGCAGAGCGAACAGAGGGCTAAGGCAGGTAATTAAGACGCTATTAGCTAAATTTTATTTTATCTCAATCTTAGTTCGCTTCTGAGTCGATCGCTGGCGATGCTGCTAAAGGATAGTATTTTTCGAGGCACAGTCTCAGGGTTGCGCTGTCAAAGATAATGGGCAAAAAATGAATGCTGTTAATTTCTTTGAAATAAAATAGGATCGGGACTTGATTCCAGAAAATCCGCCAATTTTGCCATTCTTGGTAGGGAAAGGAGCGAATTTGTTGCCCAGATAGATAGACATCTAAGGAGGTGGGGGTAAACTGGAGACGAATGCGGGTAGTCTGGAACATCAAGAATAGGCCTAACAGGGAGAAAATTATGCCGAGCCAGACCTGTAAAAAGAGTAAAGGCAGCGATAAAATTACCAAAAACAGGGGAATTCGATAGTTAGGAGCCAGTTCGATCGTTCCTGTTACTTCTTGCGGGGAAATAGTTTTCATCGGTGTCCCTATCGGCAGTCAGCCAAAATATCTTCACTTCTAGTTTATCCCATTGTTTTTCGACAGGCGATCGAGTTAACGGGCCGCTGGATAATCGAGACTCGATCGGGGATGATCTGGTGGTGTCATGGCATCGTAGAAGGAGACTTTACCCCCATAGGCGCGCCGGAGATTAAAATCGGTTAAGACCTTAGATCTTTGATCTGCGAGGATCAATTCTTTATTTAAGAGGATTAAATCAGCAAAATGGGTGATAGATTCGCCTAAATCATGGTTAACCACCATGACAATTTTATTTTCTTGGGCTAACTCACCAAAGATATTAAAAAGGATGCCCTCGGTTTTTTGATCTACCCCAACGAAAGGTTCATCAAAACAGAAAATCTCCGCTTCTTGGGCCAAAGATCTGGCTAAAAAGACTCTTTGCTGTTGTCCTCCCGACAACTGACCGAGGGGACGATGGCGTAAATCAGCCATTTCCACCCGTTCTAGGGCATTTAAAGCCTGTTGACGACTAATATGGGAAAAAGGACGAAACCAACCCGTTTTTCTGACTCTCCCCATCATTACCACATCCCAAGCGGTGACGGGATAGGTCCAGTCGATTTGAGATCTTTGGGGAACATAAGCGACTTTATCCAGTTGTTGCTGTAGAGATTGCCCTTGATAGTTAACGCTTCCCTGTTGTACGGGAATTAATCCTAGCATGGCTTTGATCAGGGTACTTTTGCCCGCACCGTTGGGACCGATAATACCGGTTAATCGTCCCGGATGAATTTTCAGGGTGATATCCCGTAGGGCTTCCACGCCGCGATAATATACTCCCAGATGACTAACTGTAATTGTTCTTTGCATAGTTGTTACCCTGAGTCTCCAGTTCTAGCATAGCTAAAAATGAGACAATTATGAAGCAACCATAAAAAGATTATGAAAGATAGCTAGGGTGAGATCAATCGCCACTCAGTAAAGCTTCCACGAATTCGTAACTGGAAAAGGGCCGCAGATCCTCGATTCCTTCCCCGGCGCCGACAAAGCGAATCGGGAGGTTAAGCTGACGCGCTACGGCAAGGGCAACACCCCCTTTAGCTGTACCATCGATTTTAGTCAGGATCACGCCGCTTAATTGGGCAGCTTCCGAGAAAACTTCTGCTTGTCGCAGGCCGTTTTGTCCTAAAGTGGCATCGAGAACTAGAAGGGATTCCACCACGGCACTCTCGGCTTTTTTGTCGATAATACGGCGAATTTTGCTTAATTCTGCCATTAAGTTCTTTTTATTCTGCAATCTTCCCGCCGTATCTACTAAGAGTAATTCTACCTCCCTGGATTTAGCGGCTTCGATGCCATCGTACACCACGGCGGCCGGGTCGGTATTTTTGCCCGGGTTGGCAATTACTTCCACTTGCGATCGCTCTCCCCAAACTTTCACCTGTTCCACGGCAGCAGCGCGAAAGGTGTCGGCAGCGGCGATTATACAGCTATAGCCAGATTGTTTAGATAAATGGGCTAATTTGCCGATAGTCGTCGTTTTACCAACTCCGTTAACTCCTGTAAGCATCCAGATATTTAATTTGCCTTTTTCTGGCTCAAAACCGGGGTTGCTATAATTTGCTAAAGGTGCATCTAAAATCTCGCGGATAATTTCTTTGAGATATTTGATCGCTTTTTCGGGGGGCAGAGCTTCCTGTTTTAGCTTATTTTGGAGGGTAGTGATAATATAATCGGTGGCATCTACCCCCACATCGGCCTGAAGCAATAAAGCTTCGATTTCCTCCACCGCGTCTTGATTGAGGGGACCCTGACCGACCACGGCCTTAAGCTGATTAACCAAGCTGCGGCGCGTTTTGCCTAAACCCTGACGCAATTTTTTTAACCAAGTGATTTCTTCTTCCGAAACGTCCTCTGCTTGTCGTCCCTGATTGGCCAAAACTTTGGCCGACCAGATAAAATCCTCATCTGGTTCTGTGGGGGTTTCGATGGCGGTTTCTTTGAGGATTTCGAGGCGATCAGATTTTTTCAGCCATGCAGGGGTATTATCCTCGGTTTCTTCTTCTTTAACTGGTTCTTCCTCTTGCGGAGGTTCCGTTTCAGCAATAGATGTTTCAGGGGTTTCGCTAACGACGGCCTCGGCCGTGGCTTTTTTCTCTTGAATATTTTTAAAGGCTTTTTTGGCCCAATCTAAATACTCTTCCTGACTGGTTGCCTCGCTAGTCGTCGGGGTTGCCTCGCTGGGGGTTTCCTCTACGGGTGCAGGGGGTGCTTGTTCTTGTTCGGGTTGGACTTTCTGACGACGGAACCAGTTAAACATAGGAGAAACTAAACATAAAACTATTTATCTAGTTTATTTTAACCTTTGGCGTGAGCAATTTTGATAGTTAGATTTTTAATTGTGGATTTCTCAGCATTTTTTGCCAGAGATTACGCAAAAAATACGATGGTAGTAACTCAATTGATCAGCTTCCTCAAGGATAACTTTGTCTCTTTTTAGGGAAATGCTGTATCCTAGAAAATAGAATAGGAAGGAGAGTCAAAAATGTTAAGCCTGTC
>NZ_JADEXI010000482.1:0-3597 GCF_015207185.1 Microcystis sp. LEGE 08355
TTGAACATCTAGTTAATGAACAATGGCGACAATATCGTATCGTTAGATACTGGACAAAACAGCCTAAAGATGGTAAGGATACCCTCGGTATTTTAGATGAAGATTGGCCCGATCCTGCCTTAGCTAACACTTGGGATGAATATATTGAAACTTTATTACCTTTGGGTATTTCTAACCTCTTTTTATTTGATGGGGAACAGGTAAAAGAATTGGCAGAACAGGATGTACCTCCTGACAGCGTTAAGGATTCGATGCAGACTTTATTAGGGTTAGAATTAGCGGAAAGATTAGCCGTTGATCTCGATATTTTAGCTAGTCGCAAGCGCCGGTTACTAGCAGCAGAAAATGAACTGGCAACTATTGAAGCGATCGAAAAAAAATTAGCCCAGTACCAAGAAGATTTAGAATTGGCTCGGCAAGAGATGGAAACTCAGCAAAAAAATTTAGATTTGGTTAGAAATGATTTTGATGCAGTCTCGGATAAATTTCGCATTGATGGCGGCAAAATTGCCGCCGAAAGAAGTCAATTAGAGAGCAGAAAAAAGGATTTAGATAAAAAGTTAGATAAACAGAGAGAATATTTAGGTCAATTGGCGGGAGAGTTATTACCATTAAAGTTAATTTTTCCTCTCCTAGAAGCCGCTAAAATTCAGGGAGAAAAAGAGCTAAAATTTCAATCAGCTAAAGTCGCTCAATCGGTTTTAGAGTCCAGAGATAAAAAGTTACTGGCTTATTTAAAACAACTGAATTTAACTTTAGAACAATTAGAGAATATTAGGGAATTTTTACAGCGAGAAAATCAGTGTTTAGCTGAGGATAACGATTCTTTCGTTACTTCTTACTTAGATTTAGACGAGGAAGCGATCGAGTTATTAAATCGAGTCTTAACCCATCAATTACCGGCACAAATTAACCTCGCTCATCAAGCAATAGAACAATTAAGAAATCTGGAAGCTGACTTAGATAATTTAGAGCGAGAATTAGCAGTAGCAGCCTCTCCCGAAGAATACGAAACCCTGAGTAATAACTTAAAAACCGCTCAGAAAAAGTATCTAAATGCTCAAGCAGAATACGAGCAAAGCCACAAAAATTACGAGGAAATCAAAAAGAAAATTGAGAAAACGAAAAAAGAATTATTTGCCTATAGTGAGAAAGCTTTAGAATCGCAAAGTAACGAACATATCGTTAATGCTATTGTCAAAGCACAGCAAACTTTAAAAGTATTTAAGGAACGCTTAACTTTAAAAAAATTAAATAGATTAGAGGGAGAAGTGGCGGAATGTTTTCGTTATTTATTGCATAAGTCCGATCTGGTGCAGAAAATAGCGATCGATGCTGATACTTTTGGTCTATCTCTCTTTGGTCCCGATGGACAAAATGTGCCTAAACACCGTCTTTCTGCCGGAGAAAAACAACTATTAGCGATCGCTTTTTTGTGGGGATTAGCGCGAGTCTCCGGACGAGATTTACCTATCGCTATCGATACACCCCTCGGACGTTTAGATTCTTCCCATCGCCATAATTTAGTTGAACGTTATTTTCCCGCCGCTTCCTCTCAAGTCATCCTCCTCTCTACCGATACAGAAATTGGAGAAAATGAGCTACTCTTATTAGAAGAACAGGAAGTAATCGCCAGAAAATACCTGCTAGAATACAATTCCCAACAACGTCAAACCACTATTCACCCCGACCGCTACTTTTGGTAAGATTATGACCGAGATAAATTCCCAAAAAATCCTCCCCCAATTAACTCAACACCAATCAACCAGTCACCCAACTAGAGGAAACCTTGCTTGCCGATATTCACTCCTACGAGAACTTAAAAAATAGTTTAGCGGCAGCCGATGGGTTTGAGACAGACTTGAATCAGTTCACTGATTACTGATTACTGATCACTGATCACTGATCACTGATCACTGAAAAAAAGCTCCCCACTTCCCATTATCCTATTAAACAGGATTGAGAATGAATAACTATTTTATCATCAGTCAGAGCGAGGTAAAATTATAGATTATGGAATCACCGATCGAACGTTTTCGACTATCTCAAACCGCCAAAGATAGCCTCATAAAATTAAAACGCTACACCAAAATTGACCAATGGAATATCCTCTGTCGTTGGGCTTTTTGTCGTTCCCTTGCCGAACCGAGTCTCCCCTCTCCCGTTCCCATTCCTGCCGATAGCAATGTAGAATTATCCTGGAAAGTATTCGGGGGAGAAATGGCCGATATTTTCTTAATTGCCCTCAAACAACGTTGTCATCAAGACGGATTAGGAACCGATAAAGAAACCCTAACTCAACAATTTCGCTTACATTTACATCGCGGGATCGGTTATCTTGCTGGGGATACCAAGCTAAAGAAAATCGATAATTTAATCGAATTAGAGAGAGAAAGTCTCAGAGAATCTTAATCAAGAATGCTCTGTTTTCTGGGTGAGCGCATCTCAAACGCTATCGACAATTGGCCAATTTTGTGATAGTATTTAAAAAGGGGGCGACTATCGGGGGATAAGAAAAAATGGAAAATTTAATCAAGGAAGCACTAAGCCATCGAGCAATTAATCACCCTTATTTACTTGCTTTAGAAAAAGGAGAATTCCAACCTACTGATGAAGTTCTCAAAGACTTTGCCAGTCAATACGGAGCTTATAGTGACTGGTTTTACCATTATTCAGCAAACCCTATTTAATCTTTCAATAGGATTAGTTTGACCAGTTTTTTTCCCGACCGGCCGATGACGTTTACTGGGAATTACTGTCTTATAGGACTCCCAAAAGTCTGTGTAAGCAACCGCGCATTGTCGGTAAACACCTGGTAAACTGTCCCAAAGTTTTTTGGCTGATTGACGACTCCTATCTCCGCGCATAGCCACCAATAATTTCTCGCGTAGTTCTATCGATAGCTAACCAAATATATACCTTGATTTTCTGACAAAATACGAATGACCACCCTTCGGCTTCTCTCAGGGTAAATAACTCATAGCAGAAATTTCGATGATTAATTTGCCTTTAGGTTTGTCTGTTACCTATACCTGGCGGGGAACTTGGCTAAATTTATTATTAACATAGTTTTGTAACCATGACCAACTCACTCCAGTTACTCTAGCAATTCCTCGTCAAGAAATTCGTTCGAGCAAGAGTTGATCAATTAATTGTTTGGTTTCGTCAGAGACGGTTTTATTAGTGGGATTGATCACAAACGGTTGACCACATTCTTTACCTTGACGTTTGGGTTTTCCCTTAGGAATAGAACCATTCTTGATAGTAGGGTGAGAACCACAACGCTTGACAGGGGAATAGAGGTGAACTAGGGGGGGTACTTTGTTCGGTGCTAGACTGATATTTGAGTAAGCCAGACAGGAGCCAGAAAAAGATATTTATCAGAAAAGTCATGAGCAAGCTAGAGGGTTAAAGACTGAGCGGGTTCCAATTATTTTTATTAATAAATATTTGACACAATTCATACCAGGTAAGCAAGATAGCTACGCCACTACTACCGAATCATTACCAAATTTTCGCCTTAAGGCGAGGTTTTAGACCCAATTTTTTCGATAACTCTAGTTTTCAAGGCTTCGGCCGTGAGCTTTTGCCGAACGG
>NZ_JADEXI010000483.1:0-3596 GCF_015207185.1 Microcystis sp. LEGE 08355
GGGAGGGGGTAGGGGAGAGGAGGCACTTCCCGATGTTGGGGATTTTTGCGGACTTTTACCGCTGCCACAGAGAAAAAATTCTTGACCCGCGGCACATTGACTTTGTAGCCAGAAGTAACCCCCACCTAAAATGCCCGCAGTGGCTAAAAGAGCGATTATTAAAGCAGTTGTTTCGTTTTTTTGAGACATACCCATCATTTGCTGACATTAGGGGGTCGATCGCCAGGAGACCAGTGATCAATGGAAGTTTCGATGATATTATCTTAGTGCATGGAAATCCACTCTTAATTTAGGACTGTATATCATGACCCACGCACCTATATCCCCAGTCGTACTGGTTATCCTTGATGGTTGGGGTTATCGCCCGCAAAGGTCGGATAATGCGATCGCAATGGCGAAAACCCCGATTATGGATAGTCTCTGGGAAGTTTATCCCCACACCTTAATCCGCACCTCCGCTAAGGATGTGGGACTACCAGAAGGACAGATGGGCAACTCGGAAGTTGGCCACCTGAATATCGGAGCGGGGCGGGTTGTACCACAAGAATTAGTACGGATTTCCGATGCGATCGAAGATGGTTCGATTCAACAAAATCAGGCTTTATTAAAACTCTGCGACGAGATTCGCCCCAAAAAAAGCAAATTACACCTGATCGGTTTATGTTCCGAGGGAGGAGTCCATTCCCATCTCGATCACTTACTGGGATTATTAGACTTAGCGAAAGTGCAAGGGATTAGCGATGTCTGCATTCATGTCATCACCGATGGTCGCGATACCAATGTCACCGACGGAATGCTCGCTATTAAACGGATTCAAGAACATATTAATAAAATTAAACTCGGTCGCATGGTGACTCTCAGTGGCCGTTATTATGCCATGGATCGGGATCGCCGTTGGGATCGGGTGGAAAAAGCCTATAACGTGATGACCAGTGATCAAGGTATCGACGGGCGATCGATTACTGAAGTATTACAGGCATTTTATGATCAAAATATTACCGATGAATTTATTCCCCCCACCAGAATTGCACCGGGGGCGATCGAAGCGGGCGATGGGGTGATATTCTATAATTTCCGTCCCGATCGAGCTAGACAGTTATGTTATGCCCTGACTATGCCCGATTTTGAAGATTTCGATCGAGATTTAATTTCTCCCCTCAGTTTTGTCACTTTTACCCAATACGATCCAAAATTACCGGTAGATGTGGCCTTTGCTCCCCAGAATTTAAATAATATTTTAGGACAGGTGATCGCTCAACAGGGATTAAAACAGTTTCGTTGTGCAGAAACCGAAAAGTATCCCCACGTCACCTACTTTTTTAATGGGGGATTAGAAAAACCCTTTGAGGGAGAAGTGCGCGAATTAATTCCTAGTCCAAAAGTCGCCACCTATGACCAAGCTCCGGCCATGTCGGCAGCCGCGGTGACAGCAGCGGTCTGTGGGGCGATCGAACAGGGGATCTATAGTCTCGTGGTAGTCAATTACGCTAACCCCGATATGGTGGGTCATACGGGCATTTTAGACGCGGCCATGAAAGCAGTGGAAACGGTGGATCTATGCTTGGCTAAGTTGTTAAGTAGCGTCAATAAATTGGGGGGAACAGTGTTAATCACTGCGGACCACGGTAACGCGGAAACGATGGTGGATGAGTCGGGTAATCCTTGGACGGCCCATACGACTAATCCCGTTCCTTTAATTTTAATTGAAGGGGAAGGGAGAAAAATACCCGGCCACGGTGGCGATGTGCAGCTGCGGGATGATGGTCGTTTAGCCGATATTGCCCCCACTATCCTGGAAATTCTCTCTATTCCCGTCCCAGTAGAAATGACCGGGCGATCGCTGATTAAACCAGCCGAAGTGGAAATTAAAGCCAGTCGCACTCCCGTCCGCATCTCGCTTTAACAGTGATCAGTAATCAGTAATCAGTGGAAATAATTAAAAAATTGGCTAATTAGGGTTTGCGGCAAAAAGTACGGGCGAAGCATTCGGATAGAAAATCTCCGGTTTCACCGATAGGTTATTGCCCGAATGCTTCGCCCCTACAGGACGCGGGCCGATGAAGACGCAAGGTTTGGAAGCACGATTCTCTCAAAATCTTGCACCTGTTTCGCGAAACAAGACCCTAAAACCCTTACCTCGTCTATATTTCACCATTATTCAGCAAGCCCTAATTAGCAGAAAAATGACCAATAAAAACCGCTCTCTTGTAGTTATGCTGATCAGCAAATCTTATCGAAGAAAGGGCGTAGGGCATCTTTGAATGTAAGATAATGGACATTTTTCAGCCAATTTCCGAGAGAGCCATAAAAATTTAAAACTTACATCTGATAACTGATAACTGATAACTGATAACTGATAACTGATAACTGATAACTGATAACTGATGATAACTGCTATACTTTGTAATGGAAAATAGAGAGTAATGATCATGACAGTGGTGCTGGTAGTACAGATTATTTGGGCGCTGGCGGCGGCCTTTCTGGCGATTTTGGTGTTATTACACAGTCCCAAAGGGGATGGTATTGGCGGTATTGGCGGCCAATCACAGATTTTTACCAGCGCAAAAACGGCGGAAAAAACCTTAAATCAGGTGACTTGGGCGTTGGGGACGGTATTTATCACCCTAACTATTGTACTAAGTGCCGGCTGGTTAAATCGCTAAATGCTAAGAGGTCGGTTCTCTTTTCTAGGACTCGCAGCCTTGGCGAGTCTTTTGCTGTTTTCCTATTCTTTGATTGCCGACAGTCGATCGCTACCAGAGTTAAAAACCCATCCTTTACCCGCTAATTTAGCCCAATGGCAAGAGCAAAACCAGTCCGGGGATTATTTTGATGCCGTGGAAATCAGTCCCGTGGGGGCGTTGATTTGGTCGCAATTTCCCGTGAAGATTTATGTTCACAGCGATCGCAGTTCTTGGCTGAGTTTGGTACAACAGGCGATCGCTGAATGGGGGCAGTATTTGCCGATCGAGTTGGTAAATCGGGCAGAATTGGCCGATATCCTCATTAAACGGGAGTTACCGCCGTCAGGAGTTCGTTTTAATCCCGAAACCGGTAAGTTAGAACTGCCCCGGGTGCGTTCTGCCGTAACACAATACGAGATTTTTGTCAAGGAAAATCGCTTAACTCATCGGATGAGTATCCAGATTAGTCCTAATTTAGCCGATCGGTCGGCCTTAGCGGCAGCGCGGCACGAATTAGGTCACGCTTTGGGAATTTGGGGTCATAGTCCCCTGGAGACGGATGTGATGTATTTCGCTCAAACTAGAGATATTGCCCCGATTTCTAGCCGGGATATTAACACTTTAAAAAAGGTTTATCAGCAGCCAACTAAGTTAGGTTGGCAGATGGATCAACTAGGGTATCTAATACCTGAATAGGTAAATTTCGGCGGTAGGGTTGTCGGGTTCGATGAATTTGTTGTTAAGGAAGCAACATAGTTTGAAGACTATTGAAAATTCTTCTGTATCGATCGCTTGAAAGAGAGCCCAAATAGCGTACTATCCTATTTGAGTCGATCGCTCGTACCTGATCTAAAAGAATAATAGAATTTTGGGGTAAGCCAGCTTCACCAGTCGCCAATTGGGGATATAAAG
>NZ_JADEXI010000007.1:0-25373 GCF_015207185.1 Microcystis sp. LEGE 08355
TACATCGAAATAGATAGATGGTTTCCTAGCTCTAAAAGGTGTAGTAATTGCGGGCATATTGTCGAAAAGATGCCGTTAAATGTTCGAGAATGGGATTGTCCAGACTGTGGGACACACCATGACCGAGATGTTAACGCTAGTAAAAATATTTTGGCCGCAGGGCTTGCGGTGTCAGTCTGTAGAGCGACCATAAGACCAGAACAGAGTAAATCTGTTAAGGCAGGTGCGGAACCCCGCAAGGGAAAGAAGCAGAAACCCAAATCGTGAGGTTTGGGAATCACCGTCCGTTTACGGCGGTGAGGATGTCAAGATCCTGGTGTAGATGTTACCGAACTCTTCCAGGGCAAACAGTCGGGCCCCGTGGTCGGCATCGTTAAAAACGTAGGAGGTGGTTTGATAGATGGGAACGGCACGGGCGTTGGTTCCGGGGGCAGGTTCCTGGCCGGCGTGTACTTGCAGCGTCTCGAAACGATAACGGTCAGACATGGGCGCTCACGGACGAAAATAAAGGGCAAATTCCTCGATCTGTGCGATCAAGGAAAAAGGGTGATTATCTCCTTAATAATGGATAAATAGAGGGTTTTAACCCATTTATCGCTATTTTTTCATGAATGACAGTTCGCTGGTCGATAGCATTTAAACAGCATTAAAAGCATTCACTTCCTATCCTACTGCGAGTAGAACGATCCTTGCCTCGTTTCACAAAGATTCCAAGACTTCCTGCGAGTAGGGTGGCGAACACGACATTAGGTTCGGGAACCTTGACATCGGCGGCGATTACTTTGAAATCTGGCCCGTTATCGCCGACTCCGTTCAAACGTTGGGGATCGTTATTGCGCTCGCTAGTTAAGCGCAGAGTTCGCGCGCGGATACCGTCGAGCCGAATCCCGATCGAACCAATATTGAACGGGCCGTTGTTGAGGACGGGAGGAACGATCGTGCTGATGTTATAGTCCGCTTTCGTGTAGTTCGCGCGTAAAATTTTATAACTGGCTAAGACCGTCGTTCCATCGTCCGCGATCGCTTCCACCAGTAAATCGCTATCCCCCGCAACGGCTCCCCCCGGCGTTCCCCCCCGTTCCCAGAAAAAGAACGTATTCACCGGTCGGGCGAAAGAAACCTCGATAATTGCAGTATCGGCGTTCTCACGGGTTACGAGGAGACTATTCAGGTTTAAATTGCCCAAACTGGCGGCGATATCCGCGTCGGTGGGGTTCGGTTTCCCTGGACCCTCCCCGACCAGGGGATCGCTAGTCGTGTTCGGTCCGTAACCCGTGTGGAGAATTCCGTTAGTATATGTGATTCCCCCCACGGTAACGTCGGCGGTATCGTTGCGGATAACCCGACCCGCATTGACCAGATCAAACTGACTGACCGTTAAACCGTTGAAAACCACCGAATCGAGACGGACATCTCTAGTGGGATCGTTGAGAAGATTAGGATTTCCGGTTAGGTCCGGACTCGCGGTAACGTTGGTTTGAAAGGAAAAGGGGAGAAAACCCGCCGCGCGCGCGGGTGTTCCAGTCGTTAGAGCTAAGGCCACTCCGGTCATCGTGGCGGCGATTTTGAAAAGAGCGGCGAGGTGCTGCGACTGCGTGAAAAGATGACTCATCGATAAATTACCTCGTTAGGGAATGGAATTAAGTACAGTAGGCTTATCCGTTTACTGTATTTAGGGTTCTACCATAGCCATTTCTGCGAGTCAATTTATCGAGATATCCTTTATACAAAATATCTTTTATGCCGAAACTAGATTGTGTTAAGGTAATTGCTAAGTAAGTGGTTCTAATCCCCTTAATCCCCCCTTGATCAGGGGGTGCCGATCCCCCCTTAATAAGGGGGTCATCTGACAATTTTTAACATCTACCTACTTACAAAAGAAAGTACCAGCTAGACTGGTGAAATGAGAATGTACCATTTAAGACAAGGGAAATTTTGTTATAATTGCTTCTGGATAACCCCGATTGCTTTCTTGAATAAATAAATGCTTTTTGGGTCAACAACTAACGAGATGCTCGTTTTAATTCATGATTACTAAAACATTTAAGCGGCGAATATGATAACTAAAAATAAACAATTATTTCACGATCTTTTATCAGCCAAAACGAAAAAATAACGAGAGTAAATCTGAATTTATCTAAATAATATAGAACAAAGTTTACCTTTATTTCTAGTTGCTAAAATTATTAAAATAGATAAAATCAGCCATTTTATTGATTTGTAATCCCATAAACTATCTCTATTACCAATTAAAATGCTCAAAATTCGCCTTTTTGCTAGACCAAGCAATCTCTTTTTTTTGTTATTAATTTTGGCGATTATTTTTAATCCCTTCGTGATTGTCAATGCGGGAGAAAGAGGAGTTTTAATGTTCTTTGGTCAAGTACAGGATAAAATACTTAATGAGGGTATTCACGGGATTATTCCCGTTGTTAACACGGTGAAAAAACTAAGTGTGAGAATCCAAAAACAACAGATAGCGGCCGAAGCTTCCTCCAAAGACCTACAGGAAGTATTTACAGATGTGGCCCTGAATTGGCATATTTTAGCATCAGAAGTTAATACTATTTTTCAACAAATTGGCGATGAAGCGGCTGTCATCGAACGAGTGATCGATCCGGCAGTGGAGGAAATTCTCAAGGCAGTTATGGCTAAATATACCGCCGAAGAATTAATTACTAAACGGGAGGAGGTGAAAGGAGAAGTAGATATTCGTTTGAGCGAAAGACTGAAAAATTATCATATCGGTGTCGATGATATTTCTTTGGTTCATGTCAATTTTTCCGAGCGCTTTACCGATGCGGTGGAAGCCAAACAAATTGCCGAACAGGAAGCTAAAAAAGCCGGTTTTATGGTGTTGAAAGCTCTGAAAGAATCGGAAGTAAAAATCAATCTGGCTAAAGGAGAGGCGGCAGCTCATCGCATTCTCCAAGATTCCTTAAGTCCAGAAGTTTTACAGAACAAAGCGATCGAAAGATGGGACGGTAAACTCCCCCTATTTATGGATGATAATCTGCTTAAGTCCCTTGAATTGGTTAAAGATAAGCGAAAGACTAGATGATAAAAACAATTTATTAAAACCATAAGAACGAATACTTGATTTTATTGAAGTTCACTGCGAGGAACTCCTCTATGCTGTTTAAATCCCGAAAGACAAAGCAGAAATTTAACCCTGATTACTGGCGAGATCATTCGGCCAACGAACGCACCTATCTGTCTTGGATGCGCGCCTCGATCGCTTTGATGGGTTTTGGTCTGGTCATTTTGCGTTTACGAACAGCATCTTCGTCATCTCTAGGACTAGGTTGGTTGTTGGGTTTTGTCTTCGCTATGGTGGGATTATTAACCGTTGTCATCGCCACGCGCCACTATTTTCTCATCCGTCGAGCGATCGATAATAATAGCTACGAACCTGCTCAAGTCTGGATTATTTGCTTTAGTATAGCGATCGCTTGTCTGGGGTCAGGAATTCTCTATTTTGTCGCCACCAGTCCCGATAGCGGTGGAGTGGAAAGCATCGGTTTCGATTAAAACCCCATCCTCGCACGGAGCGGGATGGGGAGAAAATTGCTCGATACAGGTAGTAAAATCCAGATAAATACTTAGAATTGCCCATTTTCCGACCTTTCCCAAGAAGGGGCAAAAGGTGGACAAATCAAAGGACAGGCGCGCCAATGACTGTGGACAGGTACTCCCAAGCGTTGACAATAGCCGTTTCCTCTCCCCTGAAACTTATAAAACCGACAGTAACGACAGGTGGAGGAACAAGTAGCAACTTTCGGGAGAGGATTTCCCGTGGATTCGATCGCTGTTAGTTTTGGGGATAGGGTGGAAATGGTGTCTAGCAAGGAAATCTCCAAGGCTAACGGGGTTCACTAGCGACTCTTACCGTACCTAGTCCCAAATTATGTCACAGTCGCCCATCCTCCCGGAGTATAACGATTGACACGCTCCTAAAAAATTGAGAAAATCCCTTGCTGCTAGAACTATTCCACCACAACACGCTTAGAAAAGCCCCAACTTAAGGAGACGGCCACCATCATTAATACCATCCACTCTGGCGGTAAATAGGTTGGTTGGCAAGCTTTTAACAACAATCTTCCCCCTACCGCTAAAACCGTCAGATAGGCCGCATCTTGTAGGTAAACAAACTCAGCTAACCACTTAACAAATAAACCGGTTAAAAATCGTAGGGCTAACATTCCCAAAATACCACCAGTCAGGAGAATCCAGAATTGGTCTGCTAAGGCGATCGCTGTTGTCACACTATCGAGGGAAAAAGCCATATCTGTAAAAGCAATCAGAACAATAACACGGCCAAAAGATTCTATGGCGAGATTAGGGGCAAAATTTTGGTCTTCTATGTCTATATCTAAAAATTTCTGCCAAAAATGCTTACCCGCTAACCAGAGCAGATAAATAGCACCCAGTACCTCCACCTGCCAGAATTTAACTGTCCAACTGGCACTGACTAACATGGCAACTCTTAACACAAATGCCCCGGCTAATCCCCAGTTTAAAGCTTGGCGTTGTTGTCTGGGGTCGGGAAGTTCTCGCACCAAAGCCGCTAGGGCGACGGCATTATCGGCCGATAGAATGGTTTCTAAGACTGCCAGGGTGAGAATAGTGCCGCAAGTGGTTAGAGAGAGATTTTCAGCTATATCGAGAATTTGAGGGGACATATAATTATATTTTTACTTTTATGACGTTGTAGATGCGTCTTGGTATTTCCTGCTAGGATTCTTGACTATTTTTTTGTCGGTATAAATTTAAGGTCAAGTTCTTGAGCTTGCGATCGAGGGTGAGATTGCTGACAACACTCTCCTTCCCTAGGATTTTGGCCAGACACTATCATCTTAGGTAGGGGACAAGCATAAAAGCAAATATTCTTAATTGTCGTTTTAATAAATAAAAGTGATGAAAGGGCGAGGGGGTTTCCCAGCTTTGCATAAAGGGAATTTATGGATTTGAAAACAAAGAATATTTGTTTTTATTAAAGCCATTGCCTAGAGTGAAAACAGAGACTCAAAAAGATCACTCAAGGAGATCAAAAACGATGAAACCGAAGCTACTGACAGCCTTCTGTCTATTGCTAATCACAGTTTTTTCTTGCTTCCACCCTGCCATCGCTAGGGCCGTTACCCCCACTGGCGGCGCACCGGCAAAAATTACTCTGGTCGAGCCAGCTGCCGCCGATAATCTGCAAAAACTACAGGAAACTAACGCCTGTGTCGGTTGTGACTTTAACGGAATTAGCCTCAAAGATTTAAACTTGTCCTCGGCCAATCTAGAAGGAGCAAACCTCAGTCAAGCGGATCTAGAAAGAACTAACCTAGAGGGTGCTAACCTCAAAGGGACTGACCTCCGGGGAGCCGACCTCGGCAAAACTCTCCTAGCGGGAGCCGATTTAAGCGGGGCCAATCTCTTAGGTGCAGATTTAGAAAAAGCTAACCTGCAAGGAGCAAACTTAACCAACGCCAATCTGCAAAAAGCTGACTTAGAGAAGGCCAATCTCACTAATGCTCGGCTAGACGGTGCTAACCTACAAGATGCGGACGGTGAAGGGGCGATCGGTGTCGATCCCAATCTATTCTAAAAAAGTTGGCGTTGCTGAATAAGGTATGAATGCCGGCCTTGTAGGTTCCCGTACAAAAGTTAGTTTGGGTCTAGGTTTGAAAAATCCCACAAAAGAAGATTCAGACCTCAAATCAGCAACGTCCTTACTTTTAAGCAAAAACGCGAGCATCCCGAGGACGAACATAAACTTGCTCCCCGACTTGGAGGTGCAGTTGAGCCAGTTGTTCTCGATTCAGATGGGCAATCAGGAGAGAGCGATCCGGTAGAATTAATTCCACATCGATGGCCCAACCCAGATGGATAATGCGCTCGACTTTTGCCGCAATGCTAGACCCATTGGGAGAAGAGAGAATTTCCAGGTCGTGGGGACGAATAAAAATCTTGACTCCGTTAGTACCCCCCCCAAGCTGCTCGAAGAGTGCAGCCGAGGTCGGTGGTAAAACATTCACCCGGCCGATAAAACTCATCACAAAAGCAGAGGCAGGATGATCGTACACCTGATCGGGAGTTCCCACCTGTTCGATTTTACCCTCATTGAAAATTACGATCTCGTCGGCCACTTCCATGGCTTCCTCTTGGTCGTGGGTGACAAAAACACTGGTGACATGGACCTCCTCGTGTAACTGTCGCAACCAAACTCGTAGCTCTTTTCTAACTTTGGCATCCAAGGCCCCAAAAGGCTCATCTAATAATAATACTTCCGGTTCCACCGCTAAGGCCCGGGCCAGGGCAACCCGTTGACGTTGACCCCCGGATAGTTGGGCCGGATAGCGATCGCCTAATCCCTGCAATTGAATTAAACTCAAGAGACTGTCCACTCGTTTTTGAATATAGTCGGGGGTAGCTTTGCGAATATTTAAACCGAAAGCGATATTCTGACGCACCGTCAGGTGTTTAAAAAGCGCATAATGCTGAAAAACAAAGCCAATATTCCTTTTTCTGACATTTAAATTGGTTGTGTCTTTGCCGTTGATGATAATTTTGCCTGTGTCGGGGGGTTCTAATCCTGCGATCGCTCTCAGGAGGGTGGTTTTTCCTGAACCAGACGGCCCCAGCAGTGCCACCAGACGATTCGATTTGATCTCTAGGTTGATGTTGTCTAAAGCGGTAAAGGTGCCGAATTTTTTCGATACTTGCTCGATGATGATACTCACGGTGGCTAATCCTCTGGCAAAAAATGTATAGGGCTTGACTGTATTTTAACCATGATTCAATCGCAGTCGTATTAAAATACACTCACATTTTACAAGACAGCTAGAAAATTAAGTTTCGATTCGGGAGATTACTGGTTATGAACAGAGACTAAAAGATTAAACAGCGATAAAAGCTTACTATTACTGTTTTTTACTCTTTTAAAGGCTTAATTAACTAATTTTGTCCCTTAACCACCAGAAACGCACTGGAGAAGAGAGACGACTGAGGCAAAAATGGACTATTCTTTATTGACAATATTTAGCTTTTTTATCGGAATTATCGTGGGATTAACGGGAATTGGCGGTTCATCCTTGATTACACCCCTATTGATCTTTGTATTTCAGGTTCCCGCTACCACCGCAGTGGGTTCCGATGTGGTCGCGGCCGGGTTGATGAAAGTGGTCGGCACCGTTCGTCACTGGCAACAGCAAACGATCGAGTTAGAAGTGGTAAAATGGCTAGTAATTGGCAGTGTACCCGGTTCTCTGTTAGGATTAGTCGGTTTTCGCTATTTTCAGCAGAATAGCTCTCTCAATCTCGATCAATGGTTGCCTCCTATCATCGGTCTTGTCTTGATGATCGTGACTGTCCTAGCGGCCCTGGAACTACTAATCTCCCTATTTTTTCCCGATTTGTCCCCTTGGTCCTGGCCAAAATTAGATTTAACCACTCGATCGGGCCAGATAAAAACAACCGTATTAGGGGCAGTTTTAGGCTATTTAGTCGGTTTAACCAGTATTTCCAGTGGTTCCTTGTTTGCATTGGTCTTGATGACCTTTTTTCACCTTGATTCTCGCAAATTAGTCGGCACAGATCTATCGCAAGCGTCCATCCTCTTAACCTGTACTTCCATCGGTCATCTGGGATTAGGAACAGTAGACTGGAATCTGGTACTTCCCATCTGGTTGGGTGGGATACCGGGGGTAGTACTGGGAGCAAGATTATCGGAATATTTCCCCAAAAATGCCCTAAAAATACTGCTTTATACGGTTCTAGTCACGGTCAGTTGGCGCCTACTCCAACCCACCTAATCCCCAGAGTTCACTCGAAGGTCATCATACTACCCATCAACAGATCGGGACTGGTGGCGACAAAATAGATAATTCCCGCACCGAGAATAACGATCGCTAAACTAAATAGTAGCACCCATCGATCGGCTGGTTCGTAGGTATCTTCATCTATATCTCGTCTGACTGTAAAATAATGGGCTGTGGTCAAAAATACGGTCAATAAACCCACTAAAGCAAACATTAAGCCCAATTTCCAACCGTAACCTGGCCGGGGAACCAGAGGAGGATGAAAGGCCCGTAAACGCAGGATAACCATACCAAAACCCATTAATGCGATCGCTGTTCGCATCCAAGACAGATAGGTGCGTTCATTGGCCAGATGATCGCGGACTCGATTGGGATTGACTTTTTTCGGTTTAATGCTGGTCTTGCTTTCCGTCACTGGTGATTTGAGAAAAAATAACATGATCGAGTTGACTAGGGGTCGGTTTCAAGTTGATCGCTTGAGAAGATGATGTTATTCTATGGCACTTGAGTTATGGATGGTATGGAAAAAATCTAAAATCTCTTTTTAGATGTATTTGTATTGAATCAAAAATCAAATAGGGTTTGCTGAATAAATCTAAAAACATTGTTCGATAAGACTTTTAGACCTTTTTGAAATCCAAAAGTACCGGCCATTGGAGTGATCGGGGGGAAAATCCCTGGACTTTTTCCCTGAAAATGGGTAAAACCCTACACCCTACACCCTACACCCTACACCCTGCCCCCAGGAAAAACTTTTTGCCGCAAACCCTAAATAGATTCTGCTTGCTGCTGGAGAAGCGTCCATCCATAGCTCAAGGATAAGGCCAAGAAAGCCAGGGGAAGACTTTCCTTGATTATAAATACACCCAAACCGATCAACACACAGGGGACAAAGTGGCTGCCGTGACTGGTAATTAAATTAGCGATCGCCGGTAATTGGGTTAACTGATGAGCAGTAAAACACCAAACACCCACCAAGATCAGAAAAACGCTGAGGATAGTGACTAAATTTGGCCAGGTATTACTAGCGAACAGCGGCAGATAAATCCCGATATTATCACTGCCATTGGCGATGGTAATTGCCGCCACAGCACCGGTTTGAGGGGAAAACCAGGCCAGCAAAGGAGAAGACGGTGCTGATTCTACAGCCATCTCCAGAGGATTATCTGTCTCGGTTTCTTCTCGCTGCCAGAGAGTCCGAATCCCGACAATCACCGGCAAAAGACCGAGAAAACGAATCCACTGAGCCGGAATCAAGAAACTCCCGAAAAAGCCAGTTAAACTCGCCAAAATCAGCATTATAAAGCCTAAATACTGACCGATAACGATATGACGACGGCGAAAAAGTTTATTGACTTGGGTAAAAAGAATCGTCAAAATCAGGATGTCATCGAGATTAGTGGCAATAAAGGCCGCTATTGCTGTGGATATGGCAGTAATCATGGTAGTCATAGGATTTTTTTCTGAATCGGCTCTTCTGGTCTCGATCGCCCTACTTCTACTCTAGAAAGAGCCATTAATAAAATCAAATATTCTTTCTTGTTGATTTAATAAATTAAAATGATGGAAAGACCAATAGAGACGGAAAACCCCTTGCCATGGCCAGAATGACCCTAGATCAACTAGAAATCTTTCTCGCGACTGCCGAACATCTCCACTTCACCAAAGCAGCAGAAGCTTTATATATCACCCAACCGGCCGTCAGTGCCGCCATTGCCTCCCTAGAAAATGAATACGGGGTGAAATTATTCCATCGCGTCGGTCGTCACATCGAGATCACGGAAACAGGACGTTTGTTGCAATTAGAAGCGCAACGCATTCTTACCCAAGTGACTTTGACAGAAAGGGGATTAGCGGAATTCAACGACTTGCAACGGGGAGAACTACAATTAGGGTCGAGTTTGACTATTGGTAACTATTGGCTGCCGGCAAAAATTAGCGATTTTCAGGAGCGCTATCCGGCAATTAAGATCAACTGCACCCTAGCTAATACGGAAGAAATCTGTCTGGGTACGGCTAACGGACGTTTTGACATAGCATTAATCGAGGGAGAAGTCAAGAGTGATTTAACACATTGTTTAGAACAGGAAATCGTCGGCAGCGATCGCCTATTAATTATTGTCGGACGTTCTCATCCCTGGTATAAAAGAGAAGCGATCGAATTACCCGAATTAGTGGAAACCCCTTGGGTAATGCGAGAATCGGGATCGGGAACTCAACAAAGATTCGAGGAAGCGTTACAGAATTGGGGTATCGATTTACGCACATTAAAGGTGACTTTGCTGTTAAATACGGGGGAAATGGTGAAAGCAATCATCGAGAATAGTTCGGCAGCTGCCGGTATTTCCGAATTGATGGTTCAAAAGGAATTAGAATTAGGCACATTGCGATCGATTCGAGTCATCGATACTTCCGGTTTGTCCCCTCGCTATCTCGAATTTACGCGCCCTTTTTTAAAAATAAAACACCGTCAGCGCTTTCAACCCCGTGTCTGTCAAGTTTTCGAGCAGATGTTGTAATCTGATAGCAATCACCGAAAATTAACTAGAGCAAAAATAAAGCTATGTAGGGGAAATTATTTTTGGCAAAAGAGATGGGGAACGAGGTAATATAAATCTCTCCTTTTAACTCTCAAAAATTGTCATCTATAATATTTTTAGCCGACAAGTTCTTGGGCTTTCTGAGAAAGAACCTCATCCATCCAAGCATTGATACTTTTACCTTTTTTAGTTGCTGCTAAATAGATTTTACGATGAATTTCGGGGGTTGTTTGATAAGGTAGCTTTCCTGAAAAAGGTTGATCGGGTTCTTCTCCTAATTCTTGGCAAAATTCTAGATAGTCATCAACAGATTCATGAAAACACTGTACAGCTTCTTCAATAGTTTTGCCGTGAAAAGTAATCACATCTTTAATGTCAATGACGATTCCAGAGATCAGATTATCGTCAAAGTCAATTTCAAATTTACCTGTATATCCTTTATAAGTTGTGGTGTACATAGTTTTTGTTTCTCTCAATAAATAATCAATAATTGAGGCAATTAAATGATATTAGCATTTTCTAAAAAGAGGCTTATATCCTTGTCTTAATTGCATTCAGAACTCGCTGTTGCTTTTTGTTCATTGAGTAAGGTTCAGTAACTTTTTTTCGTATTATATCAGTATTTTTAGAAAAAGGAAGACTCTCTACGGTATTATTTAATCTATCAATAGGATTGGTTTGAACCCTTTACTTGTAAAATCGTGCTTCGCTGTTCTATACTGGCGGAACCTGTCATCTCCAGGGTTCCTTCCAGCCGACATTATAGGTAAAGTTCCAATAAAAGTTCCAATATGAAAGATCGAGCCAATTCCCTGTATGAATCCGACTTCTACGGGTGGACAGAGCTACAAGCGAAAGCTCTAGCCAACCGACAGGTAGAAGCTCTGGACTGGCAAAACTTGCGGGAGGAAATCATTTCCTTGGGTAAACAAGAATATCGAGAACTGGTGAGCCGTCTAACCGTTTTGGTAGGACATCTTCTCAAATGGGAATATCAGCCGGATAAACGTTCTCGTAGCTGGTTTTTGACGATTAGAGAACAGAGACGAGGGATCAGACGGCATCTAGAGGGTAATCCTAGTTTAAAATCCCGGATACCGACGGCTTTATCCGATGCTTTCGAGGCCGGAGTCGATTTGGCTTTACGCGAGACGGATTTACCGATACGGACTTTTCCCTCTCACTGTCCTTTCACCTTCGAGGACATCATGGCCGACCATTTCCTCTGCGATACGAGTCAGGATTGGTCGTAAATTTAACGGTTATACCACCTCGACGGGTATCTGTATCTCAACAAGTAATTTAAATACGCGGGCAGCTGATTCTTTTTTTTTACTCTCCCCCCTCAATAATTTTAATTTCTTCCTCGCTTAATCCATAGAGTTTATAAACAATTAGATCGATCAATTCATCGGTGGCGCTTAATTGTTGTTTTAGGGGCAAAAGTTTATCTAGACTGGTTTGATATTCTTTTTCTAAGGTTTCCTGTATTTGACGATCTAACAAGTTAACGGTAATTTTCTTTTTGTTCTTTTTCAGTATCTCCCACAGTTGATCGCAGCTAAGATGAGGTTCGCTTTTTTGGTAGTCACCGAGATAGTTTTGGATTTTTGATTTGTTGGTTAAATTATCGATCGCACTGCCGATTATTCTCTCTAAATATCTTAAAAAGCTTTTGATTTCTTTTTGTTTTTCCCGATTTATCTCGATCATTTGTTCTGCTAAGTAGGCCAGAATATCATGGACTATATCGGTTTCCTCTCTCCTAATATGTTCCTCGATTTCTTTTAATATTTCTTGCTTTTCTTGATAACTTTTGATAAGTTTCTCTAAACACTGTTGACGGCGATTGCTATTGGTGTTAAAAGATATTTTAGGAACTAATAAGGATTCTAACTCATAACCATTTATATTATTATTTGTGCTAGTTAAATTAAATCTCCAGTCTAAAAATTTTGAGTTCATTAAAGCTGCCATAAATCCTAGACTATAAACATCTATGCTAGAAAAATAGCCAGTTGTATGAGAACAAAAATAGTTCTCTGGTAAGATTGTAGCGATTAATCTTCGATAATTATCAATTGCGGCATAACGTTGATAAACAACTCTTTTATTTTTATAACTGGAAGCTTTTAAACTATCACCATGTTTTGATAAGTAAAGTTCCCGATTAAAATATATATCTTCTCCTTGTTTAGGTTCTACAATTGCGTATCTAGAAATGTGCGATCCACGAATGACCTCTACACCTTTTTCTTTATCGCTGATATAAGGTTTAAATGAACTATTAATCATTAGTTCTCCCGGTGAAGCTTTTATATATTCTCCTAGCTTAGATAAATTCGTATCTTTGGCCAGTTTTAATAAAAGTTCCCAAGAAGAATTATCTAAAATAGGAATTGACAGATTATCTTGATCAAACTCAAAAAAGTTACTTTGTAGTGTTTTATAGCTTGGTGATTGCTCTAAAATGAGTTTACCTGGATTACTTCTTACACATATCTCGTGGGTTTCACATGGATAAGTTTTACATAGTGTATAGATACAAGTCGATAATTTTGCATCAATAAAAACTCGATCATTGGGATCATCCTTTTGTGGAAATTGTTCAATAAAATCTATTTGAAAGTTTTCTAAAATATACCTTCTTAGCTTCAATGTAAACTGATCTGCCAGTAAAGATAATGGCACAATAAATCCATGTCTGCCATTAATCCTTAACAAATAAACAGCCTGAGAAATGAAAAGTCTATAAATATTGATTCGGTTGCCTAATCCATAGGTAAATCTTGCAGTTAATTTAAAATATTTTATGTCATTATCAACATCGATTTTCCCTTCTTCTGACAATTCATCATAAGGAGGATTACCGATTACTGCATCAAAACCGGGGTTATCCTTCCAAGAAGCGGAATCAAGATCGATAAAAACTTCAGGAAATTCCAGATCCCAATGAAAAAAACGCTTACTTTTATATAAACTAGCTGCTTGGTCTAAAATTCCTTGATCTGAACGGGGTAACTTATCCCAATTAATTGCCGATATATTACCCCCGTAGCGCTGCAGAAACTCGATAGCAGTTTTAACCCCAAAAAAGCGAGAGAGGAAAACATCTAATAAACGCTTGTAGGGTTTAGCTTGACTATCAAAATCACGGAATAACTGTTCGCTTGCTTCCACTTCAGCAAAAGTCGCATCGCTGAGGGTACTAATTCCCCGCATAATTTCTGCTGCCCGAAGTAACCCAACAAAAGGGCCCGTTAAAAGAGTTAATTGACCACCTTCTTCCTCGATCATAGCGGCTTCTGCGTCCTTGGCGGTAGTTCCGATCAGAGAATTACCACAACGCAAATGATGATCCAAAAAACTCAAAGGTGCGCCCACTGTGAAAGAATGTAACCAGAGACTAACCTTGGCCAATTCTACGGCCATCGGATTGATATCCACCCCATAAATACAGCGCTTCATCACCACTCTCTGTAATAATTGCGTTGGTTCAAGGGTGGGAGAATCGAGAATAATTCCCTGTTGTCGGAGATTGTCGATAATGTTTTGTCGGGTGGTTTCCAACATGGTTAAAACGGGATTATCTTCGGGATAAAGATTGAGAATCTGGATTAACTCATCGGTGAGATAGTCCACTGCTTCTACTAAAAAATGTCCGCTTCCCATGGCGGGGTCACAGAGTTTAAGATCAAGTAAGGTGGTGATCGCTTTTTTTTCTAAGCGTTGTAGCTCTTTTTCTAATCCCTGCTGACTGAGATTTCCTAAACGTCTATCGCTGCTTTCTTGTCTTCGGGTGGCGATTTCTGTCATCACATCCCCGAACTGTCGCGCTCTTTGCTCTAAAATTGGTTTGAGGGTATGGCTGACAATATATTTAACAATATAATCGGGAGTGTAATAGGAACCGGTGGCTTTTCTTTCTCCCCGATCATTTTCCAGATGCACCGATTCCCCCTCAATCACGATGCGATATTCCAGTAATCCTTCTTGACACTCCCCGCTCTAAAGAGACGGGGATTCTTGGTTCACAGAGATTACTTGCTTAGACAGAATTGCTTCTGAAAAAGTAGAGGTATTCTCTCCCCAAGCGTTTATTGGATCGAGCCCAAAGGTTCCGGTATGCCCTACCGTACTTAGTCCCCTTTTAAGGATGTTGATTGCGGCGTTTTCATCCCTATCCAAAACACATCCACATTTGCACTGATGGGTTCTAGTCGATAAAGATTTTTTGACAGTTTCACCACAGTTTGAACAGTTTTGGCTTGTATAATTCGGTGAGACAGCAATCGTTATCTTGCCGAATTTAACCCCAAAATACTCTATCCATTCCCGAAACTGATACCAGGCCGCATCATTTATCGATTTAGCTAGACAATGATTCTTGACTAAGTTCTTAACTCTTAAATCCTCGTAGGCTATCACATCATTAGAGTGAACTACGCACCTTGCTAATTTCACAGCAAAGTCTTGACGTTGCCTACTTACTTTAAGGTGAGCTTTAGCTAATCTTTGTCTAGCTTTTTGACGATTTTTACTTCCCTTTTTCTTTTTAGATAATCGCCTTTGAAGTCGTTTTAATCGTTTCTCAGACTTTCTCAAGAATTGAGGATTATCAACCTTGTTGCCATTGTGATCTGTATAGAAAGAAGCCAAACCTACATCTAAACCAATACACTTACCTGATGGTTTAACATCTTCTTTAACGTCACAAGAAAGGACAAATTGACAATAATAACCGTCCGCTCTCCGAATCAACCTAACCCGTTTAATATCGGATTCTTGAAAGTACCCTAAATCCCAAGTTCCTACCAACTTAAGAACACCAATGTTTTTCTTGTCAGTGAACTTAACAGTTTTAGGGCTAAGAAGCTTCCATCCTGATTGTTTGTATTCAACAGAGCGAGATTTTTTAAATTGAGGATACCCCTTTTTGCCTGATACTTTACGTTTACAGTTGTCGTAAAAACGACTAATTGAACTCCAAGCACGTTCAGCACTTGCCTGTCTAGCAGTTGAATTAAGTTCATCGGCAAATTTAAAGTCCTGAGCTAATTCTTTAGAATATCGGTATAAATCGTTCTTACCCGTACCTTTTGTATCCATCCATAACCTTACACATTTGTTACGGATGAATTGAGCAGTACGAATAGCATCGTCTATGGCTTGATACTGTTGAGTTTTAGCTTTAACTTTAAACTCTAAGACAAACATTTTACGCACGGGTTACTTAGATAAAATCAGTATAGCACAATAAAAGTTAAGTTAACAAGCTATAGTTTAAAAAGCCGTCCTAAAAGGACGGGGCTTTAACCCAAAATTTCGGTAATGATTCCCTTGGCCGGTTGGGCAAGTCCTTGAAAGGGCCAGAGATTGAATTGCCAGAGTAAACCCAAACCCACCGTTGTCCAGATGGCGGCGAAGGTCGGCCCGGTCGCCGTGGTGAATAAATCCATCCCCGCCAGCCGGAGAAAAAACGCCATCAGGAGGGTGAGAAATAATACCGCCCCGGTAGGTCGAAAGCCCAGACGCGGCATGGTTAGGCCCAGTTGAGCGAGGGGCCAGCGCTCGAAAAAACTACCGAATACCGTGGAGAGGGGATACCAGTACCAAGGAATATAGAACGGTTTTAATCCCCAGAGCTGCGGTAGAAAAGTGAGGGCGGGAGCGACCATAAAAACGGCAAAAAAGATGTTGAGAAATCCACTGCTGGGATGTCGGTCTTGGAGTTCTTCCGAAGCCACGATCGTGTTATCGAAAAAGAACAGACTGGCACAGGCGGCAACAATTGCGGTTTGTCCCCACAAACCTACGGGGGTATCGGTGAGACGGGCGGGGGTGAAGATAAATTTCCACGCTTCTCCAGTGAGATAGACCAACAGCAGCAAGATCGCTAAATTAACGGTTCCCCGTCCGAAGCGATGGGAAAAAAATCGAGAACCCGGATAGCCATTTAGGGAAAAACCCAGATGCCACCACCAGACAAAACAGAGGGTGATATAAACTAATTTTTCGTTTACATCTAGAGCGAATAGGCCCGTGAAGATCAGTTCAAAAACCAGACTGACCACAGCGATAATGCCGATGAACAAGAGTCCCTTAAAGGGTTGATTTTTCCAGATATTCCGTTTCTGGAGCGGATGGGCAACACTCATATTTCCTCTACAGTAGTGTGACCGATCGAAGGTAGAAATCAGGAGGAGAGGGAGGGCGCTCCCCTTCCTCCCGCAGACTTATAGCCAAGGATGGCGGGGCGGGTTGGCACCGTTGAGGAAGTAATTGCCGATCGCATAGTATTTCCAGCGCACCGGATCGTGGAGGGTGTGGGCGCGAGCGTTGCGCCAGTGGCGATCGTAGTTAAATTCCTCTAGGGTGGACTTCGTGCCGGCCAGTTCAAAGAGTTTATTGGTGGCCAGTAGGGAGGCTTCCGTGGCGATCGCTTTGGCCTCGGCGACGGCGATCGAGGATGCCACTACTTTCGCCTCCTCTAACCCGGATTCATAGGCCGCATCGATAAATTCCCCGGCCCGCCGTAGTAGGGCTTCCGCCGCGTGGATCTGTAGGATCACGTTGCCCAGATTGTAGAGAGTCAGGGGATCTTCAAAACCCTTCTCCTGGTTACTATCCACCCAGGGACGGGTATGGTTGCGGACGAAATACAGGGTATCCCGCAGGGCGGCCTTGGCGATGCCCACGTCCACCGCCGCTTGGATAATCTGTGCCACCGCACCCATCGGGGTCGCCCGTTCAAAGGCTAGATAGTGAGGGATGACGTGTTCCGGTTTCACCCGAACATTTTCGAGAATCGTCGTGCCGCTCGCGGTGGTGCGTTGACCGAAACTCGTCCAATCATCGAGCAGAGTCAAGCCTTCCGCGTCCCGTTCCACAAAGGCGACGATCGTCTTGCCGTTCTCATCGGCGGCGATCGTGGGAATCCAATCGGCCAGCAGGGCGCCGGCGGAGTAATACTTGCGTCCGTTGAGAACGTAGCCATCGCCCGATCGAGTTAATTTGGTTTGCACGTCCGTCACTGACTTGGTGCCGATCTCCGAGAAGGCGTTCCCAAACCGTTTGCCTTGCAGTACCAAGTCAAAGAAAAATCGCTTCTGTTCCTCCGTACCGTCGAGCCGGATCGCTTCCACCATATAGAGGTGATTCTGGGGAATCTGTCCCAAACTAGAATCCGCCTCGGCAATAATGGCGATCACTTGCGCTAGGGTGGCGTAGGATACGCCCGCACCCCCGTATTCCTTGGGAACGATGATCCCCCATAGCCCGCTTTGCGAGAATTTTTTCACCTCCTCCACCGGTAGACGGCGTTCGCGATCGCGGAGGGAATCCTCTTGGAGAAATTCTGCGGCCAGTTCTTTGGCCACAGCGATCGCTTCTTGATCATCTTGAATCAGATGGGCGGTCGGTTCCGTTTCAACATTTACTAACGTGGTCATGGTTACTACTCCTAGACTGTGAGATAGAGTGGCCTAGCTTTTAATACAGAGAGCGAGAGGACTGATATCTCGCCCTACGGGCCAAAACTTGCCGGTATTTCTGGATATCGCGGTTCATGGCGAAAATGGGAACGAGAGGGCCGAGCAAACAGACGATCGGGCCGATATACAAGAACCTCCAGCCGAATCCGTAGGAAGTAATGATCAGAGCCGAACCGATAATCCAACCGAAGGCTCCATAGAGTAAGGCATGGTTTTCCTGGCTCCCTTCTAGATTCCCCTCTTCTTCCTCCTCTTCCAGTCCATAGGTTGCCGAAGCGTAGGTCAACACGAGATACATTCCCCGCAGAAAGAAAATCGTGATGATAGCGGCAATAACACCGGCGATAATGGTGGTCGGGGAATAGGGATTTTGAGTTAGGGGAGGACTAGGGAGACTTTGGGCGGGAACCGCTCCGGCATAGAAAACCGTGAGCATCGTGCCGCCCAGGAAATAGCCGAGCCGCTTCGCCCAAGTCCGCAAGGAGGGCGGTATCATCTGCAAGAGACTATTCATGATCGTGATTCTGTGAAAACTTATCGCAGCGCGACAGAAGAAGTGTCCGGTATCTCGGATAGATCCTGTGCCTGACGTAGTTGGCTGTAATCGAAGCGTCGGGAATTGGTCAAGGCAATCACAATTGGGACGATCGTGCTGACTGCGACTACCGTATAGGTACCGATCTCCTCGCCGAACTTGGCGAGGGCGAAAACCCCGGCAATCAGACCGATGATCGTCCCGGCGGTAAAGGCCGTGGCATTCATTCGCGACCAGATGATCGACAGTACCAGGGGTACGAGAACGGCGGCGCGGATGATGGAAGTCCCCAGTACCAGCGTCACCAGATCGATTCCCGATAGCACCACCGCCACCGAAATTCCCGCCGCTAAGACCATCGAAAACCGCGTCCAAGCGAAGAGGGAGCGATCGGAAATAGCGGGGAACAGGGGCTTGATCACATCCACCGCAGAAACCGAACTAACCGCCGCCAATGTGCCGTCACAGGTGGAATAGCAGGCCGACAGCACAATGATCACGAACAGGTAGATCACCCAATCGGGCAAACCTAAATGGGAAACCAAAAAAGGACCCAAGGCGGCGGGATCACCGCCAAGATCCCGGGCCAGATCCACCTTGAGCGCGATGCCCACCAGCCCTACCACCCCTAGACAGAGGGCGACCACATAGTAGAGTCCCCCACCCCAGAAAAAGGTTTTGCCTAATTCCCGTTCTTTGATCCCCCAAGCCACCTGCCAGAATTCCTGTCCGGCGATCGTGGCGGTAATCAGCGCGAGGGCGAAGGTTAAGCCGAAATTCTGGAAGGCATCTGGTCGCGTCACCGAAAGAAGTTCGCCGCCCTGACTCTGTACGGTCTGCCACACGGCTTCCGCCCCTCCCACCTGGCCTAAGACCGCTGTGGTGACTAGGACAGAGGGAACCATAATCAGCAAACACATCAAGGTAGAAGTAGCCATGGATGCCCAGAGTCCCCCTAAACTGATGTACAGGAGAATGACGATCGAGGAGATGGTTGCGACTACCCCCTCCGGAAGACCGAAGATCGTGGCCACCATCAGGGATGCTCCCTTGAGATTCACTGTGACAATTTGGATCGCCCCGAAGAGGATACCAGCGACTACGACCACGCGAGCCAATTTTGCTCCCGCGTAACGAGCGGAGATAAACTCGCTGATGGTATAACCGTGGGGCATCAATCGCCGTAACTTTTTGGCAAAGGGAATCACGGCAATGACCGCCGCACCATTGGGGACGGTAAACCAAAATAAGCCCGATAATCCGTACTTAAAGGTGACTCCGATCGGCAGTAAAATCCCGATCACCCAAGTCCAGACGGAAAGCAAGCCGGCAATCCCGAATCCTAAACCCAGCTTGCGACCAGCAATCACAAAATCGTGGGTGTTTTTTACCAGTTTCCACTTAGCGTAGTAGGAAACAATCAACATAGCCAGACCTAACGCGATCAGGGTGACAATTCCCTCGATCGGTCCAAGGGGAGCCGCCTGAGCGAGACTAATCCCTTCCATTACGATTTTCTCCTTGTGTATTTCTTTCTTTCGCTTAAACCAGGGCGAACTCTTCTCTGGGGGAACGACGGGATTCCAGTTGCCGCACGAGCGGGATCACCTCGCGACCGAAGGCGGGTAAATCGTCCGTATAGTGCAGGAAACCACCGAGAATCAAATCGACCCCCACGGCGTGAAACTGCTGGATTTTTTCCGCTACCTGTTCTTTTGTGCCGATCAGTCCGGTACGGAATCCATCGTTGTACTGTACTAGATCTTCAAAGTTAGAGTTGGCCCACATTCCCACTTTTTCACTGGTGGCGGAACCCGCTTGTTTGACTGCTTCGCCAAATCCTTGCACGGCCTCTTTGTCGGCTTTGGCGATAATCTCCCGCAGTACCTCGTGGGCTTCTTTTTCGGTATCACGGACGAGGATAAAGGCGTTGAGACCGAACTTGATACTACGGCCGGCTTGACGGGCAAGGGCGGAAACTTCCTCGATCTGTTCGCGGACTCCCTCGATCGAGTTGCCGTTCATGAAATACCAGTCCGATACCCGACCGGCCATCTGTCGGGCGGCTTTGGAGTTACCTCCCTGAAAGATTTCGGGATGGGGATGATTATTAACGGGGCGGGGTTTGACCCAACCGCCATTGATGCGATAAAAATCCCCTTTGAAGTGGAATTCGTCTTCTGTCCACAGTCCCTTGAGGATGCGAATGAATTCCTCGGAGCGTCGATAGCGTTCATCGTGATCGAGCCAAGGTTCACCATAGATGGTGAATTCACCCTTGAACCAGCCACTGACGATGTTGAGGGCGAAACGACCTTTGGAAATGAAATCGATCGTCGAGCCGATTTTGGCGACGACCCCGGGATGCCATAAACCGGGATGGACGGCGGCGATTAGGGTGATTTTCTTGGTTACGGGGGCTAGGGCGGCGACGGTGGCAAAGGCCTCTAGTTGATACTCCGCGCCGTAGCTGGCGATGAATCGGGCTTGGGCTAACGCGTACTCGAACCCGACTTCTTCGGCAGTCTGTGCCAGCCAAGCGTTGTAATCGTAGGTCCAATCGGTGTTTTGCGGGATTTTACTCACCACTAACCCGCCACTAACATTGGGAACCCAGTAAGCGAACTTAATATCTACCATGATTCGGTTACTCCGTGATGGAAACTATTGGTTCGACCGCTTCACCGTTCGCAAGAATCCAGTGTACACGGTCATTTCGGACGATCTCTTTCGTGTTCGTCTGGAGGAGCGATCCCGTTTTTAGCGATCGCCAAGCACCCTAACTCAAGTCTTTAGAATGCTGTTTCTAGCAAGATTCGAGTTACCTATATCGGGGTCAAAACTCGCTCTCTCTCAAGCCTGGAGCCGAGAACTACTGTAATTCGACCGAAATATAGTTGATTGCCTTTCAGTGTAATCACTACTCAAGGATGACGTCGTAGTTTGATACACCCCGATTGACTTTTTCTATGCCATTTTGGAATACGGTGCGTCTTCCAGGGGTACTCCAATCGAACCTCAATACCTGATATTCCAAATCGTGATAGACAAGAGGAATTTCGGTATAAGGAAAAATAACGCTTCTGCGGAAGGAACATGATAGAGTGATGGCTCCTAAAAAACACGTCTCCCTCGTGGGTATTGGAAAACACCTATGCCGCTTCAGTTTGGAATTTGGGCACCCGTTTGTGGTGGATGGTTGCGAGTGATTAACCCGGAGAGAAATTGGTCGATTTCCGATCTGGTCGAGTTGGCCGTTCAAGCCGATCGAGTGGGCTATGATTTCTACTACATTCCCGAACACTATCTCAATGCGGTACACGGGCCGGATCATGACGTAACTGACGCTTGGCTCACGGCCGGCGCGGTGAGTTTAGCGACCCAAGAGATTAAAATCGTCACGGCCGTACAACCGGGGTTTAAATTGCCCGCAGTGGTGGCCAAGCTAAGTGCCGCTCTCCAGAATCAACCCGGTGGAGGCCGGTTCGGTTTGAGCGGGATCGCGGGGTGGTGGCAACTAGAAGTGGAAAGCTACGGTGATGTTTGGCTCGCCCACGGCGATCGCTATGCTAGATTAGAAGAATATCTTCAGATTATTCGGGGATTATGGACGACTGCCGATTTTAATTATCGGGGCAAATATTACACGATCACCCAGGGCATTTTAGCCGAGCGACCGACACCGCTTCCTCTCGTTTTTATTGCGGGAGAATCGGAACGAGCGATTGATCTAGCGGCTCGTTTGGGGGATTATCTTTTTATTAATGCGGATGATGTGGAAAAAACGGCCGCGCTGGTGGAGAAGGTAAAACGCTGGGCGAGCGATCGCTATCAACGGCAGATTCAAGTAGCGATGAGCGCTTTCGCCATTGTCCGCCCTACCACGGTCGAAGCCGAGTCCAGACTAGACAAGATTTATCGCTCTGCCGACACTCGAAAAATTCGTTATTTCCAACAACAAATCGATGCCAATGCAGTAGCCCACAATAAACTAGATATCGGTCAAACGATCGAGGCAAATCTTGGCCTCTCGGCTCGATTTGTCGGCGATCCACAGACGGTGATCCGTCGCTTGAGAGACTACGAATCTATCGGGGTTGACCTGATTATCTTCAAGTTTGAATCCACCCGGGAAGATGCTCTCTATTTTCATCAACAGGTGATCGATCGATACGCACACCCCTATCCTTTAATTTCTCGGTGAATTATGAGTCGAATTACCTCGGAAGACATTACCCTAAATCACCTGAAAATTCTCAAGACGGTCGATGATTCTGGTAGCTTTTCTAAAGCGGCCTATCAATTGGGCTATAGTCAATCATTAATTAGCAAAAAAGTCAAGCAATTAGAGGATTATTTTGGAGTATTGCTGGTTAATCGCTCCCCTGGCTCGATCAAACTAACCAATCAGGGGAGAAAGCTAATTTCTCAAACCTTTCAGGTGATAGAAACCGTGGAAACCCTTCAACGAGAGTTTCATCTGACCTTAAGTGCCGACGGAGAAGACTTAATTCTCGGTGCTACCCCTTTAATTTTAGAAGTCTGGTTAAAACATTACTGGCGACGATTTCGACTTTGCTTTCCAGGTCGAAATATTCAAGAGATTTCCCTATCCGCTCAAGGTTTATTGGCCGAATCCTCGCCCAAAAACCTTGATATTCTGCTCAACAGTTTCTCCGCTTATAAAGATAAACATCATTGTACTAGACTAACTACCCACCGCTTCCAACTGATTTCTTTCGGTCAGAATGATCTATTTCCTGGCAAAAAATTGATTAAAATCTCAGATATAAACCCAACCGACTTGGTTCTTTTAGATGAAATTTATCAAGAGCTTTGTAAAAATAAAGTTGTATTAAACTATCTAAGGGATGTACGAATCATTGAAAGTTATCAAGAACTTCTCGATTCTGTGCAAAAAAGCCATAAATCAACTATCCTGCCTGATTTTTGCCAATTTAATTCACTCTTTAATTATCCAGCATCAATAATACCTATACAGGATGTCAACGAATATGGAGTCTATCTGCACGTCCCTCATTTTAGCGAGCTATTAATATTAGGAGAAAGTTTGGTTAGAAGTTTTCGCCTCGATCAGGATGATTTAGCAATTTCCCCGCAACCGAATCTTATTTTTGCCAGCGATACTTTGCCAACGGAAAATATACTCAGAGTTGGAATTCAACGAGATTCGATCGGACAGTTTATCGCCAGCTATGGAGTTAAATATGTTTTCGATCTACAGCGAGAGTCCAAGGAACAACCAATTTTTCAGAAAAATATCGAGATTGATCGAAATTTTACCTTACAGATCGTTGAATTCGCTTGTGGTGAACAAATGAATCAACAAATGAAAAGAGGAGATTTAGATATTTGTATTTTAGACGATATTTCTCTTTTAAACAATGGTACTATGTTTTTTAACAATCTCAGTTTCGGTTCTAAACTAATCGGGATTGCCTCTTATAATATTTTCGGTGAAGATCTGAGGATTCTGCTTCCTAAAGACTCTCCAATCGCCACCGTCCCAGAACTAAGAGGCAAGCGTATTTCCACCTTATTTGGTTCCAACGCGCATCGATTTATTATCACTCTTTTTAACCTGTACGGACTGGAGATTAGTCGAGATTGTCACTTGGTTAATGAAGATCCACATACGGCAAGTATGAGCTTTAGAAAAAAGCAAATAGATGCCTATGTATGTTGTGATACTTTTACTTCTATTTTTCAAGAATACGTTTCAGCCAAAAAATTACCCCTAGAGCAAAATTTCGGTTTAAGAATTCCTTCCCTTAGAGGCATTGTTTGTCGCTCGCGGTTTCTCAAAGAAAACCCCAAACTTGTTATCGCTTACCTACACGACTTGGTAATCGCCAATCATTGGTTTCATTCAGATTCCGCAAGAGCGATCAAGTTGTTAAACGATGTAACATGGGTTTGTCCTGATCGGGTATTTCAGTTCTTCGCTCCTGCCTCTGGAAACCACACCGATCCCACCCTAAAACCCCAATGGTCTTGGCTATTAAAAACCCTCAATCGTAGGTTAGATGGACAATACGGTATCTCATTATTTGACGTAGATTTTTGGATGGACGATTATTTTTTACGGCTAGTCTATAATTTACTCGAACTAGATTACCATTTCCATCAGGTTTCTTTTTCGAGCCAACCCTCTAATGGTTATTTTCCAGAGGAAAAATTGAATCGGTACGCTCAAGTTCTATAAAAATTTTTGATATACTTTGATACCCGTTTATACCTGTCAAATTCCGAGCGAATGGTAACAGAAATTTTCCTCCAGATGATACTTTTTAAAAGACAATATTTTGATAGAATTAATGTGTTATTATTTCTACACGAAGGATACCGACCATGCAATTACTCTGGTTTATCCCGACCCACGGCGACGGACGTTATCTGGGAACGGCGATCGGCGGGAGAAGCGTTACTTTCGCATATATGTTGCAGATTGCCCGTGCCGTGGACGATTTAGGCTACACGGGTGCGCTTTTACCGACCGGGCGTTCCTGCGAGGACGCGTGGATCGTCGCTTCCACCCTCGTCACGCACACGCGACAGATGCGCTTTCTCGTGGCGGTGCGGCCGGGGTTAGTTTCTCCTGGGGTGGCGGCGAGAATGGCGGCCACTTTTGATCGCCTTTCCGAGGGGCGCTTACTAATTAACGTCGTCACGGGAGGCGATCCAGTGGAATTGGCGGGAGATGGCGTACATTTAAACCATAATGATCGCTACCGTCTAACCGATGAATTTCTAACGGTGTGGCGACAACTATTATCGAAACCGAACACGGACTTTCAAGGCGATTACCTGCGGATCGAGGGAGGAAAAGTCCTGTTTCCCCCCGTACAGAAGCCCCATCCACCCCTTTGGTTCGGTGGCTCCTCGCCCATCGCCCACGAGATCGCCGCTAAACACGTTGATGTCTATCTGACCTGGGGCGAACCCCCGTCCGCGGTGGCCGAAAAAATCATCACCG
>NZ_JADEXI010000484.1:0-3572 GCF_015207185.1 Microcystis sp. LEGE 08355
CTTTAATCTGATAACTGATAACTGATAACTGATAACTGATAACTGATAACTGATAACTGATAACTGATAACTGATAACTGTTAACTGATAACTGTTAACTGTTAACTATCTGTGCCTAACATTTGCAGTTTATATAAACTAGCGTAGAGGCCGTCTTTAGTTAATAAATCTTCATGGGTTCCCGATTCGACTAATTCCCCGCGTTTAAGGACAAGAATTCGATCGACATCGCGAATAGTAGAGAGACGATGGGCGATAATAATAGCGGTACGATCGACTAAAATCTGTTCTAAAGCTTCTTGAATTAATACCTCTGTTCCCACGTCTAAACTAGCGGTAGCTTCATCTAAAACTAGAATTTCGGGGTTACGAATAGCGACTCTTGCAAAAGCGAGTAATTGTTTTTGTCCTCCCGATAAATTTGCGCCCCGTTCCCGTAAAAGAGTATGATAACCGTCGGGTAACTCCTCGATAAAGTGATCGATATTAGTTAATTTAGCCGCTGCTTTCACCTGCTCAAAATCATAATTTTCTCCTAAAGTAATATTGCGAGTAACATCTCCAGCAAAGAGAAAAGTTTCTTGGAGAATGACACCGATATAACGTCTTAATTCCGCTTGGGGAAGATAACGGATATCGATACCATCCACTAGAATTCTGCCCTTACTCGGTTCATAAAGACGACAAAGAAGACGAATAATCGAACTTTTTCCCGCACCGGTGGGACCGACTAAAGCGACTTTTTCCCCGGGATTAATGGTAAAATTGAGACCTTTTATAATATATTCATCGGGTTTATAACCAAACCAAACATTTTCAAAAATAATCTCGCCAGTTTTAAGTTTTTCTGGAAAATAAAGCTCTTTATAATTGTTAGAATCTTTGATTTCAATGGGAATACTGATTAATTCCCCAATGCGTTCAATAGCAGTAAAACCCGATTGAAACATGGTAAATTTTTCGGCAAACTGACGCAGGGGATTAAAGAGACGTTGGGAGAATAAAATAAAAGCCGATAAAACCCCAAAATCAATGGTTTTCTGGAGAATAAAAATCCCGCCTAACCATAATACTCCTCCCACGGCAATTAATCCGATCCATTCCAAAGTGGCCGAGACAGCCGAATCATAAAAAATTGTTTTATCTAGGGATTGACGATAGTGAGTATTGGTAGCGCGAAACATTTCAGCGTTAAAGCGTTCGCGGCGAAATAATTGAACAATATTGACTCCGACTACATTTTCCTGTAGTTGGGCATTAAGTTTTGATAATTCCTCGCGTACTTGATAGTTAGCGCTGCGGTATTGTTTTTGAAAAAAGATAATTAAAGCGGTGACGGGAAATAACATCAACACCAACAATAGAGCTAATTGCCATTGCAGGGTAAACATGGTGATGATAATAACTAAAATATTGACCAGATCACTGACAACTCCGATCGCCCCACTAGCAAAAACTTCTCCTAATGCTTCCACATCGCTGGTTAAACGAGTGACTAAACGTCCCACGGGAGAGCGATCAAAAAAACTAGAGGAAAGGGAGGTGACGTGGGTAAATAAATCTTCCCGGACATTAGCAGTAATTGACTGACCGACTTTCTGTACTAGATAACCTTGTGTTGTCCCTAAAATCAGTCGTAAAATAATCGAAACCGACAGGATAATAATTAGGGTATTAATGGCTGCTGTTAAGGGCATTTGAGCCAAAAAATCCCAAGTTTGTTCCTTTTGCAAAAGGGAGACCGCTTGACCGATAATTAAGGGTTGGACTGCCCCCGTGAGAGATAGGGGAAAAAGAAGTATTAATGACCAAAATAGCAGGGCTTTTTGCTTTTTTGCGTAGGGAAGTAATCTTAATAATAAGCTCCAGTCATTTTCTTTGACCGGAGGGGACACAGGGGAGGATGATAGACTCATGAAGGGATTTCCCATGAAATTCTGGGCAGCTGGGGAGAAATTACGCCCCTATTGTTAACTTTTCTAACAGGCGATCGATCTGAAAATGTTCCTCCATTAATTCTCGAATACCAGCGACTTTTACCTGTTCCTGTAAGCGAATCTTCCCGAAGGCCTGATCGACGATTTCCACGGTACTGAGAGTATCTAAATTTACCGAGAGAATCGGTACTTCTAAATCCTCGGCCCGGCCCAAAATCAGGGGATCTGGAGAGATGGAACCGGTTAAAATTAAACAGGTGGTGGAAGTTTCTAGGGCAGCTAACTGGAGGTCTGTGCGATCGCCACCCGTAATCACGGCCATATTTTCCCCCTTGCGAAAATATTCTAAAGCGGCGTTGACATTCATCGCCCCGATCGCTAAACTTTCTACCATCCAATCTAAACGATCGGGCCGACATAATACTTTGGCCCCCAAAAGATGGACAATTTCCCGAACACTAATACTACGCAATAATTTACTAGCGGGTAACAGTCCTAAAACTTCCACGCCTTGGCCCGCGAGATAGGGTTTCAGGAGGGATTGTACTTCCTCCCAATCATCGGTGGGAATATCGCTAATTACTACCCCCAGCAGCTGATTATTTAATTCCCGTTGCGCTTTCAGCAGACTATCGGCAATCAGGGGAGAACTATAGCGGGCCACCAATAGGATCGGAGTCTGGAGAATTTTGGCCATTTCCCCCATCGATAGCTGAAAAATACTGCCTTCCCAGAGAGTCCCCGGCCCTTCGAGGAGGGTAATATCACTGTGAATCCGATCGAGATAACCAGCAAGAATATTGCCGTAGTCCTGTTTATCTGCACCTTGCAGACGTTTAGCAACGGAATCCACATCTGTATAGATCAGGGGTAAGCGCAGCTGTTCGGGGGATAATTCTAATAATTGCCGAATAAATTCTACATCCTCATCGACCAATTGCCCATCGACGTAGCCCGGACAATTGCCCACTGGTTTGCCGTAACTTATCTCTAGTCCTTTTTGCCGCAAGAGATGCGCTAAACCGACGATAGTTCCCGATTTACCACTGAGGGGTTCCAGGGAAGAGATAAGTATAGATTTGGCTGATTTCGCCACGATTTGCTCCTTTTTAACCCGTAAAATCCCGACTTTTATTCTTCAAATCGCAGCAGTTTCCGATAAAATCCCTGCGAAAAGTCGGCTGAACCTAGCTGCTTAAAGGTTTTAATCGCATCGATGAGATATTCGACCAACTCGGCGTTAATAATCGTCATCTCATAGCTTAGGTCGGCCTGTCCTTCAAATTGTAAACGACAACGGGTCAATTCCGAGGGCAATTTTGATACATACCAAGACGCCACAAAGGGAATCCCTTCACTGTTTTCTATGCGACGACGACCTTCTAAAGATCCGGCTTGATACAAAGCGATCGCATAGGGCAGGATACTATGTTTGTCCTTGGCATAGTAGGGCATATATACTACCACATCGGCCTTATCGGCGGGTTCTAATTGTTCGATAGTTGGCATAATTTACTTAATTCTCTGCTTCACGGCCAAGTTACCATTGACACTGATATTTTCCATATATTTTAACCGATCGCCCCAGGAATCTCCTGAGGGAGAAAATAGGCAGAATTGACCACCAGCTGTCTC
>NZ_JADEXI010000485.1:0-3569 GCF_015207185.1 Microcystis sp. LEGE 08355
TCTCTAACCCACAACGAGGACAGATGGCTTTTTTATTTTTCGATTCGACTGGTCAAACTATACCGATATTTTCTAGGTGTCGATAGCCTTGAATAGAGGTTCCTTTTAGGTGAAAAAATTTGTCAAGTATCATAAGTAAAATACTCTGGTTTTTGGCCATTATACCATTTTTCTAAAGTAATGGCAGAGATGGTTAATTGCCCTCACCCCCAATCCCTATCTCAGAAAGGGAGAGGGGCAAGGGGATGAGGGACACGAATAAAGAAAAATGGTATTATATCAAATTTTAACTCAATTGTCTATCTTTTGGTATTAACCTGTTTGTGCCGTAAGTGTCTCCCTGTATAGATTTCAGCTACTTTTAGGCGTAGGCACTCTCATCGAATTTTATTTTAAGTTAATTATTTGCATAACAATTCCCGAAGAGCCAAATATATAAAAGTATATGAAGATGTGCGGAATGTCGGCCGTTAAGGCACTATGCTGAATCATACTGTTTTTTAAAACACAGAGTTGTCATGCCTAATTTTTCGCACACTTGCAGCAGTATCAACTACGACCCTAACAGCACAATCCTGAGTGCTGAGTGCCAAGCTCGCGATGGAGAATAGCTCCCCACCGAACTGAGGCTTAGTGACCATATCGGTAATATAGATGGGGAATTGCAGTTCGGGGATCAAAACTTCCAAGAAACCTGCCAAGATTGTCACCTTGAGTTCGGGGATGGAGAGCAATCCGTATGGTTGGTGTGTACTTGTCAAACAATGGATGGGGAATGGAAACCTACGCAAATACTGTTAGACAGTCAGATCGATAATAACGATAGCCAACTGGAAATCGGATAGGGTAGGGGAGGACGCAAGAAATCCACGATTCCGCTATCTGTTGGCTAGGAAACCTACACTTACCCGCAAGAAAAGTGTAGGTAGTTCACCAAGTATTTGACTTGAGTAAGACGGCAATATATGTTACTATCGCAAGGTAATCGCAGCTATCTTGAAAAAGCTGCCACTCAAAACTAGGAATGACCATGAATTATCCTAATAGCGAACAGAGTAAAGCAATCCCCTTCTTTGCTCGTTTTTTGTCTGCGGACCAAGACGAGGCTCCGACTCCCGATTCCCCCCCCGATTCTGAACCCGCTCCCGTTTGGACTTGGAAATGGCCTTCTGACTGGGAAGATAGTTAATTAATTTAAAGATTGCTTTCAGTAATTCAGACAGAAATAAACTGCCGCCATAAGTCAAGCAGGAGTAAGATTTATGGCGGTTTTTTGTTGTATTTAGGGTTTGCTAAACAAGTCAATTGGCCGGTGGAGGCAGCAGTGCTTAGTCAAGTTAAAACTACTCTTCAGCAATTTCTACTTCTTTGGGAGCAACAGGTTCTTCGGCAGCAATTTCTACTTCAATAGCCTTTTTCAGGTTAAGTTTTAGAACTTGAGAAATTGGCAAACCTTCCACCTCATTGATGAGATATTCTTGAGTTTCTGTTTCACGACGTTTGAGATAGACCGTTTTAAGCAGTGCCTCAATGCCATAACCCGTAACAATGTCACCAATAATGGTAGAGATGCCTAAGACCCCAAGTCCACCAATTAGTCCCAGCGGACCGCCTAACCCAAAAAGTGCGTAAATCATCGGATAGGCAGTACCACCGGATGCGGCAACAGCAATAATGAAAATAATGCCGGGGAGTCCCAGAGATGCAAGTTTTTGAACAACTTCATCCAGAGAAATTCCCCAGGAGACAAGTTTTTTGTTGATTTCTGTGGGATTAATTCCGAGAAAATCATTGGGAATGGCCGTTTCAGTAGTTTCCGTCATTGATGAGACTCCTAAAATCACTAAGTTGGATTGGTTGGTCGGGATTTCAGTCATATAAAATCCATGGTAAGGCAAAAGAATACAAATTGGCTGTCTAGCAATCAGATGCCTTGCAGCATTCTACATTAGTCTTCCCATTCACACAACTTGTAGAAAATCGTCAGTTCTTAGATTAAATCCTGTTTAAAAGATACAGGAGATTGGGGAGAAACAATTGATAACTGAGTTTTTAAAGTTGAATTGGCAGTTAACCATAGTCTTAAAAACGGGTTTGGTATCAAATCTCAAGGCAAACTTTTAATTCTTCAGCTAAAATCTGGACATGGGGTTCCACCATAATCGAGACATGATTTCCTAGGACGAAATGAATCTCAACTGGCTCTGTAGAAAATTCACTCCAGCCTAAGGAGGAATCCTCGCAATCTCCAGCTATTAAATCTTTATTTGGATCATCAGCTAAGTCCTCACTGGCCCGTATAATCGTAATTTTACCAGGATAAATCTGTTTAGGAAGATAATCAATCAGACATAAACAGCTAGTTTTATAGGCTTGGACAATTTTTTCAAGCTGCCTAGTTTCCGCATTGGGGGGAAGCATATTAGCCAGTTTAAAAAAGTTTAAGGCGTATTTTAATTGTTCCTCCACTGTTAAGAGTTGAAGAGTTTCATAGGAAATATCGATGGTTTTATCTAAATAAACTTCTATCCCTTTACTGACTTCAGCTAACCACCGCGCATGATCCCAATTAATATAATCAAGCAAAATTTGTTTGTCTTTATAAGTGGGTGCTGAAGAATCAATGATTGCTAGTAATGCCACTTGTTGACCCTGATTAACCAACTGTTGAGCCATTTCAAAAGCCACATTACCACCGTAGGAATGTCCTCCCAAAAAGTAGGGGCCTTGGGGTTGTAAATCCTGCATTGCTTGAAGATAAATACTGGCTATATCCTCAATACGAGTGATTTCTCCAAACTGTTGATAGAGATCATTTTCAAAACTGTAGAAAGGTTGATCTTTTCCTAAACAACGTCCTAAATGGTAAAAATAAAATGGTCGTCCCCCGGCGCCTGGAACACAGAAGAAAGGAGGCTTTGAACCCTGGGGTTGAATGGGAACCAAACAAGACTGGTTAGAGGAATCTGCATCGGTTTGGATAATGGTCGCTAACTGTTCAATAGTTGGGTTTTGAAATATTGTAGTTACGGCAATTTCTTTGCCTAACTGTTCTTTAATTTGGGTGATTAAATAAGTAGCTAAAAGGGAATGACCACCGAGGTCAAAAAAGTTATCCTGCACGCTAATTTTTTCAATCTTTAGGACTTTTGACCAGATTTGCACGAGGTTTAATTCTAACTGATTACGCGCTTCAATAAATCTGTCTGAATCACTGGTATTACTAGGAGCTTTTAACGCACGACGATCAATTTTTCCGTTAGCTGTTAAAGGGAAAAACTCCAGCAGCACAAAAGCACCAGGAACCATATAACTGGGCAATTTATCGCTAAGAAATTGACGCAAATCGCCACTTGTTAGCTTTACTCCTAGCTTAGGCACAATATAAGCAACTAACTGTTTTTCCCCCGGATTGTCTTCACGAACAATCACACAGGAAGACTAGATCTCTTGCAAAAGTAATCAAGATATATATTTTTGTCGGTAACGAAGTTCGTAATTGTAGATACCAGCAATCAAATTCAATCTCAGACCAAATCGCCGTCGGCGATTTCTGTATCTTGATGAAA
>NZ_JADEXI010000486.1:0-3562 GCF_015207185.1 Microcystis sp. LEGE 08355
GTAGTGTTGTTCGATTATATTTATTAACTGGAAATAGAGGGCAAAAGCGCGGGTAACTTTGATCGCTTCCCCTAGTTCCAAGTCTTCGATCATTTTGGCGATCATTGCTTCCGGACTATCATCGGTCACTTGTCCTTCCTCAGAACAGAGATGGCGCAGTAATTCCAGTAAATCGACTAATTCTTGACCACATTCGGAGACTAAGACTTCTTTCCATAAATCTTCGATTAATTTCAGTCTTTGCTGCAGAAACAGGTTGGAAGTGCTGAAAATATCCTGTTCGGTTTCGGTTGAGGGGACAAGGACGCTCATAATTTCAGTAATCAGTAATCAGTAAACAGTAAACAGTAATCAGTAATCAGTAATCAGTAAACAGTAATCAGTAAACAGTAATCAGTGAAAATAGGGATTAACTGCCTTGAAATGAAAAACTCTATCAAACCAATAACTGATCACTGATCACTGATAGATCGGGATTAGTTCTTTAGGGTTGGTCAAAAATGAGATTATATGCCAAAAAATCACATTTTTTCCGATTTTTAACAAAAATTTCACTATTATTGCCTCTCTTCAGGGGGCGGATTTTTTTCTTGGATTATTGGTCACTGTTGACCGGTAACTGCTCGGGAATATTAAGAAGGGGCAAGCGATCGCCGCGAAACACTTCCTCACTTTCCCGGCCCAATTCAATTAACCAATGATTGAGGGAACCCAGGGCCAGATAGGATAAAAGAAAGGGACTGACCGCTAGACTAAGCCAAAGCTCGATCGGTTGAGTTTTCATGGCAATTTCTCGGTTAAAGGACGGCGTTTGATGCGACGAATCGGAAAATTAGCAATCAGGGCTGTAGTTCGTTGGTCACTTTCTAGGAGCAACTCGGTTTCCTCGGTGTCGATATCAAGATAACGACTGACCACTTCTAAGATTTCTTGACGCATCATATTGAGAATTTCGGGACTAAGATCGGCGCGATCATGGGCCAGAATAAGTTTTAAGCGTTTTTTAGCTTGGTCGCCACTTTTGCCCGAACCGCGCCATGCTAGAAGTTTATCGATCAGGTCATTCATAGTAGGTTAAGGGATTGAGATGAGAGAGTTTAAGGCCCAAACAAGCGACGACGCAGACGAGTAAGAAAACCTTCTTGACCGGCCATTAAATCTAGAAACGGCACATCGCGACCCTGTAAACGCTGGGCAATGTTTCTAAAGGCCATGGAGGGGAGAGAGGTCTTCTCCTCTAATACTAATGGTTCCCCTTTATTAGTGGAAATAATAATTCTTTGATCGTCGGGAATAATCCCTAACAGGGGAATTACCAATAAGTCGAGAATGTCCTCGACGCTGATCATCTGGTTAAGTTGGATCATTTCTGGCCGCAGTCGGTTGACAATCAGACGGATACTCTTAATATCCTCGCTTTCTAGTAATCCCACCACGCGATCGGCATCTCTCACCGCCGACATTTCTGGGGTAGTAACGATGATCGCTTCCTGGGCGGCAGCGATCGCATTGCGAAAACCCATTTCAATTCCTGCCGGGCAATCAATCAATACATAATCGTAACTTTTTGACAATTGGGCGACTAAATCCTTCATTTGATCGGCAGTAATCGCCTCTTTAGTGCGATTTTGTGCTGCTGGTAATAAAACCAGATTTTCCTGTCTTTTATCCTTAACTAAAGCCTTATCAAGGCTACAATCTCCCGCCACCACATCGAGGGCAGTATAAACGATACGCTGTTCTAATCCTAACAATAAATCGAGATTTCTTAGTCCGAAATCGGCATCGACAAGGGCGACTCGACAGCCTAATTGAGATAAAGCTGAACCTAAGTTCGCCGTTACCGTCGTTTTACCGACTCCTCCCTTTCCCGATGTCACCACAATTACACGAGCCATAATTTATATCAGTTATCAGTTATCAGTTATCAGTTATCAGTTATCAGCTATCAGCTATCAGTTATCAGTTATTAGTTATCAGTTATCAGTTATCAGTTATTGGTTTGATAGAGTTTTTCATTTCAACGCAGTTAATCGCTATGTTCACTGGTCACTGAATCACCGTTTACTGATCACTGTTTACCAGTCACTGATCACTTTTTTCGACCCATCCCACTTGATCTTTAAAGGTGTAGGTTCTGGAAAAATTATAAGCCCCAATGATGCGGATTCCTCCTTCGCTGATACAGGCGATTTCTGGTTCCATGCGATCGCTTTTTAAAGCCGGGGCCCGTGCCACTAATTCCGCGATCCTCAGTTGAGTTAAATCGATTCGCAGGGCCATAATTACCGCTGCTCGATCGCCGCGGAATCCCGCATGGGCCACACCGCGTAAACTCCCCCAAACTAATATATCGCCATCAGCGACGATCGATCCGCCGGGGTTGATATCGCCCATGACTATAACTGTACCCGGGTGACGGATTTCTACACCCGATCGCAGGGTGGTTTTTAAGTACAAAGGTTCGGCGAGGAGGGATGGCAGCGGTTGCTCGTCCCCGAAAACCGGGGGATTTGATCGCATTTGTTCGACGTTGTAACCCATAGTTGCCGCTGCCACTGCGGTTTGTCTTCTTTGGGTTTGGATGGTATGTAGGGGTAATTCGGCGCTGTCTAAAATTGTGGCGATCGCTTGTAGTTGCCGCGTATCCATCAGGCGATCGCTCGCCCGTAGGTGTACAGGTGTTCTAGCCGGGCAGTTTTGACCGCTATTACGGAGATAATATTTCAATCCTGTCAAGATATCTGTCCAATCCTGACTTGTCTCCCCGGCGCCAGTTTTGGGTAAAATTAGCACCAATTTCTCGCCCTCACTTTTTAAGTGAATTTGGGCGTATCTTTCCATGACCGAGGCTGATGGCTCAATTTTTTCGGTTTCTAGGTCGATTTCTTGATTTATTCCGGTTTTAGTTTCATCCATAAAGATAATTTTTTACTTAAAAAAGACAAAGCGCAAAATAGCGATCAGCAAACCGACGGAAGCGGTAATCAGTGAACCGCCTAAAATGGTTATCAATGCCCAAATTTGATTTTTTTGACTGCCCTCCACTATTTTGAGGCGATTATCCATCCCTTCGAATCTTTCGGTTAATTTTGCCTGTCCTATCTCTAGGGATTTAACATCTTGCTTGATTTCCTTAATATCAGCTTTAATTTCGCCAATATCAGCCTTAATTTCGACGATACTATTCTCGATCGCCGTGAAACGAGTCTCGATCGCCGTGAAACGAGTCTCGATCGCTTTTTGTCCGTTGATAATTAAGTCTTCTAGCCTTTTCAAGTCCGTATCGGCAACAGTTTTCATAAAAATTAACTGGCTATCAGTATAGATGTTTCTTTAATTATGAACCTTGAGCAGCCGGCAGCAGTGGGAATTAGGAATTATGAATTAGGAATTACGGCTGATGCGAGATAGAGAGGTTTGTAAAATCAAAGGGAGGCATCACGATAAAGGTAATCACTCCAAAGCATGAGGCCTCCCATGAATAGGATAGATGCTCCCACCCTCTTGACTATTATTTAGGGTCTGCTGAAAAAGGTTTTCCTGGGGGCAGGGTGTGGGG
>NZ_JADEXI010000487.1:0-3553 GCF_015207185.1 Microcystis sp. LEGE 08355
GGTAAAGTCTTTAGTTCTTCGACAATTTTTCGTTTACCAAAGGGAGGATATCGTTCTCCTGATGTTGCTTGGATAAAACGGGAAAGATGGGAAGCTTTGAGCGCAGAAGAGCGAGAAAAGTTCCCACCTTTATGTCCCGATTTTGTGATTGAATTACGTTCTCGTACTGATTCCTTAATCTCTTTACGCGACAAGATGCGCGAATATTTAGCCAGTGGTTTACGTTTGGGTTGGTTGATTAATCCGCAACAGCAGCAGGTGGAAATCTACCGACTAAATAGCAGTGTAGAAATTATTAATTTACCTGCTACTTTATCTGGGGAAGATGTCTTACCCGGGTTTGTTTTGCATTTAACCTAGGAAGGATTGAGTACCCAGACAGAATTAATTACACATATTTTTCTCTGAACTGATAAGTGATACAGTAGTTCTGTCGTTCTCTAAAACCAGAGACTTCCTACCTCACGATTAAGATAAATGCTATGAGTTATCTTGTATAAAGTAGCAAAAAGGAGAAGCGATTATGGAAACTGTAGTGTTAAATCTAGAGACAGTTAATCTGACCGATGAACAATTTTATCATCTCTGTCAGGCTAATCAAACATGGAATTTAGAACGTAATCAAAAAGGAGAATTATTAATTATGCCTCCCGTGGGTGGAAATACTGGTAAACAGGAAGCTAATTTGATTGTTAAAGTGGGGGTATGGAACGAGCAAACTAAACTTGGTGAGGTGTTTAGTTCTTCGACAATTTTTCGTTTACCAAAGGGAGGATATCGTTCTCCTGATGTTGCTTGGATAAAACGGGAAAGATGGGAAGCTTTGAGCGCAGAAGAACGAGAAAAGTTCCCACCTTTATGTCCCGATTTTGTGATTGAATTACGTTCTCGTACTGATTCCTTAATCTCTTTACGGGAAAAGATGCGCGAATATTTAGCCAGTGGTTTACGTTTGGGTTGGTTGATTAATCCTCAACAGCAGCAGGTGGCAATCTACCGACTAAATGGTGATGGGGAAATTATTAATTTACCTGCTACTTTATCTGGGGAAGATGTCTTACCCGGGTTTGTTTTGCATTTAACTTAGCAAGGATGACAGGGAATAATACTAAATCCAGTTATTAAAAACTGATTATTTATTCTCCGTTTTGCATGAGTGCATGAGTAGAAAACGGGTTTCTCGGAGAAACCCGTTTTCTGTGCGTTACTCAACGGATTTAGTATAACAAAGGGAATGAGACAGAATCAGGATATCTTTGTCGAAACATTTCCAGAAAAGCGATCGATTGTCAGCTTGGAGGTGTATAATTCTCTTAAGGCCAGCATCGAACTACAAAGTTCTCAAGACCACCCAAAAAAAACATCAGGATTACAGGAACAGATGCTCTGGCTACTTCTTCAAAGAAAGAGGAAACTCTCAGCCATAACATTGATATTTGTCAATAATGTCCCCTAAAATTTTCAATCATCACTTTACTCCCCTCAAATCCCTCTCTCTGGGATTATTTCTCCTACAAGCTTTCACTCCCCTCACCCTAGCAGCCCCCCCGCGAGAACCGGATCAAAGCGTCGGCTGTGATATTCTGGTGGTGGGTGGTGGTTTAGCCGGTGCCGGTGCAGCCTACGAAGCTTTATTATTAGGAAAAACCGTCTGTTTAACCGAGATTACCGACTGGGTGGGGGGACAGATATCTTCTCAGGGAACCTCAGCGTTAGATGAAAGACGAACACAAAGAGAAAAATTATTTTTCCCGAAAGGTTATCTAGAATTTAGGGAAAGAATTAGAAAGCATTACGGGAAACGCAACCCCGGAGAATGTTGGGTAAGCGGGTCTTGTTTTTTGCCTTTTGATGGACATAAATTATTATTTCAACAGTTAGAAGACGCTGCCAAAAAAGGCAAAGGAACCCTGAAATGGTTTCCCTCCACGGTAGTCAAAGAATTAAATATTGAAACTTTACCCAACCGCGGCACCGGTCAACAGATTACCAGTGTAATTGCTATTCAACATAGTCCCGCAAAAGGTACTCCTCCCCTAAATACCGAGTTTTTATCGCAAAAAATGGAGGATATCTATCGCTACGAAAATTCTCCCCGTTTTGATAAGAAAATCCTCCGTTTTGTCCCCAAATCCTCCCAACCGAATCAATTAGCAGATTGGTATGTGATTGAAGCGACCGAAACCGGGGAAATAATCGGATTATCAGATATTCCCTACCGTTTAGGGGTCGATAAGCGCAGTTATCTCGAACCTTCTTCCTCTAGCGTCACTGGCGACCCCTACTGTACCCAGGGTTTTACCTATACCTTCGCCATGGAGGAAACAGAAAAACCACAAACCCACGAGAAACCTGTTTATTATGAACGCTATGCCCCCTATTTTAGCTATGAATTGCCGCGATTAGCCGATTTTGACCTGGTTTTCACCTATCGTCGTATCTGGAGTCCACAACTGGGTAAAGAGAAAACCTTTGGGGGAATTACTTTTACCGAACCCGTCCCGGGGGATATTTCCATGCAGAATTGGACCTGGGGAAACGATTATCGTCCGGGGACTGGGAAGGATAACTTTATCTACACCCGTGAACAGTTGCAACAGCTAGGACAGTTATCTCCGGGGGGATGGATGGGAGGATTACGCACCGAAACCCTCGCGAGGGGCGAAGAACACGCCATTTCCTACTATTATTGGTTAGTAGAAGGGACCACCGATTCCCAGTTAGGGGACGGGGTAAAAGTTCCCCATTTGAATAACCGTTATCTCTCCGGTTTTGATTCTCCCATGGGTACTGCTCACGGTTTGTCAAAATATCCCTATATTCGGGAAGCAAGACGGATTATCGGTCGTCCTTCCCTGACTTTCCCCGATGGTTTTACCGTCACAGAAATCGATATTTCCCGACAAAATTTTCAAAGCGATTTCTATCGTCAAAATCTTTCCCCAGCAGAATATCGGCGCTTAATTGCCACCTTGGCAGGATTAGAGGGATTTTCCGTACTTGATGGCACATTATCCCCCGACAAGGCCGTTAAACGCAAGCGCTCGACTATTTACCCCGATTCCGTCGGTATCGGTCACTACGCGATTGATTTTCACCCCTGCATGACGGAACATCCCCCCGAAAAACCGGGTAATACAGAAAAAGCAGGAGAAAGACAGGGACAGGGCCAAGCTTATCCTTTTGAGATACCTTTAAGGGCTATAATTCCCCAAAAAATCGATAATTTACTGATAGCGGGTAAAAGTATCGCTCTTAGTCATATTGCCGCGGCCGCCTATCGTGTCCATTCCTTCGAGTGGTCCTCTGGGGTAGCTGCTGGCATCACGGCAGTGTATGCTTTGGATAATAATGTACTGCCCTATCAATTAGTAGAAAGTGATTTTCTCATCGGGAATAAACAATTGCGAGAATTACGGCAAAAAATCGACGCAAGTGGTAATCCAACTATGTTCCCCGATGCCTCAATTTTCCAGTCGATGGATAATTGGTATTAATTAGGGTTTGCTGAAAAAGTTTTTCCTAGGGGCAGGGTGTAGGGTGTGGGGCTGTC
>NZ_JADEXI010000488.1:0-3526 GCF_015207185.1 Microcystis sp. LEGE 08355
AGTCAAGGAGAATTTATTCTCAATTTTTATAATTGAGATAGTTTGTGCCGCTTAAATAAAGAGGTTTTGATAACCAAATTAAAGCAGCTCTAAAGAGTTTTGAGTTAAAAGTTAAACTTCAAGTTTTTATTCAGGACGAATGTACTGATTAACTAATTTTTTTGGGAAAATTAGTTGACCCATCATTATAACATATAATTAATTTGCAAGAGTTCTAATTACTTAACCTGAGTCGATTATGGCAGAAAATTATTGGTCGCGAGAGGATGATAACGAAGAATTAGACCCGATTGGTTCCCTCCTATCTGACTGGTCCGATCCCGAAGATGAGGAGGACGAATTTAGGAGCGAAATTTTTCAAGGCCGATCGGGACGCAGACAGAAAGCGGCTTTTAGCCTCATGGCGATCTGGACAATAATTATCGGACTTCATTGGCTGAGTTGGGGTTATTGGGCAATTATCGCCCTAACTATCCTACTATCGGGACAAGCTTTGCGGCTGCTGTTCACGAAACCAGAAACGCCGCCAATTCCCTTACTGGATCAGGATTTAGCCTCTGTACCTAGGGTTTCCCTCTTAGTAGCGGCCAAAAATGAAGAAACCGTAATCACGAAACTGGTTAATTATCTCTGTCATCTAGACTACCCCCAAGATAAATTGGAAGTTTGGATCGTCGATGACTATAGTACCGATAACACCGGTGCAATTCTCGACCGCCTGGCTCTAGAATATCCCCAATTACAAATTCTCCATCGTCCTGCTAATGCCGGAGGTGGCAAATCCGGCGCCTTGAATCAGGTTTTATCCCTAACTAACGGGGAAATTATCGGTGTATTCGATGCGGATGCGGGATTATCCTCCGATTTACTGCGTCATGTGGTCCCGATGTTCGACGATCGAGAAGTGGGTGCGGTACAGGTGCGAAAAGCGATCGCCAATGCCGCCGAAAACTTCTGGACAAAAGGACAAGCGGTAGAAATGATCTTTGATAGCTGTTTCCAACAGCAACGGATCGCGGTGGGAGGGATCGGAGAATTGCGCGGAAATGGTCAATTTGTCCGTCGTAGTGCCTTAAATCGTTGCGGGGGTTGGAATGAACAGACGATCACCGACGATCTTGATTTAACTATTCGTCTCCATATCGATAATTGGAAAATTAATATCTTAAATTTTCCCGCAGTAGCGGAAGAAGGGGTGACAACTGCGATCGCTTTATGGCATCAGCGCAATCGCTGGGCCGAAGGTGGTTTTCAGCGTTATCTCGACTATTGGAAAGCGATTTTAAAGTCTCCCATGCCTTGGCCGAAAAAGTTTGATTTAATTGCTTTTTTGATCGTTCAATATATCTTACCTGCGGCCGCTATTCCCGATCTTTTAATCACTATTACCCAGCATCAAGCTCCGATTTTAACTCCTTTAACTGGTTTGGCTCTTTCCCTTTCTCTCTGGGGTATGGTGACAGGATTAATCCGAGTCAATACGGGTAAAAAATTCACTTTTGCTCTTGGTTTGGACATCCTTGCTCAAACCCTTCGTGGCATGATTTATATGATGCACTGGTTTATTATTATTCCCAGTGTCAGCCTAAGGATGGCTTTGCGTCCTAAACGTTTAAAATGGGTGAAAACCGTTCATCTGGGGGAACATCTCAGCGCCGAAGTTTAATTTTCGAGGATAGACTCCAAAAACTTTGGCCTTATTAGGCTCGAATTCCCCTGTCAGTCAAGGTAACAGCCTTTGGAAACCCCTTTTGGAAAAATTTCCAATTTCCTTAATCATGCTTGCTGCCAATAATGTGTTAATTTAGATACAGAATTGAATTCCGTGACAGCACTGGGGTGGCGAAAAGCGCTCGCTCCAGTTTTTTTTATCATCGGTTAGCGAAGAATTAATTTCTGGCTCTTCTGCACAGCGTTGCTAGAGCAGTTATCTTAATGGTGAGATAGGAAGTTTTTGTTTTGGGGAGTCGCTGGTCAGGAGTCAAGACCAAATCAAGTTATACTTCATTCCCAGGGAGGCAGAAAACGTAGGGTGCGTTAGGCAGCTCATGAACCAAACAACCGCCAATTATGATCAACCCTGGAAAGAAGCATTAAGTGAGTATTTTGAAGCGTTTTTATGCTTCTTCTTATCTGTTGCCAAAGCAGACTTGTCAGAATATAGTATGGAAAACAAGCATAATCTTGGCAAAACTATGTATCATCAACGACTAGCTAGACCTGAAGATGCAATAGCGATCGCTCCTCTTTGGCGAGATTTTGCTCAAAGGCGATCGGAAGCTGATCCCTCGATCAATCTGAAACCTGATTTTGACTATGAAGGATATGTGGGGTATCAGCTTAAAAAACCTCTATCTTTCGGTTTTGTCTTGGAATATGAGCAGCAAATCGTCGGGTTTCTCTTTACTTATGTTTATGATGAGACCCCACCTCCCCAGATTTCTGCTTTGGAAATGTGGGAAAATCCTTTCATTCCCCGTCGTGTGGGTGCAGTTTTGGGGATGTATGTTAAAGAAAAGCACCGCAAACCGGACACGATTAATTTGTTGATTAAAGCGGCGATTGCTAAAGCGGAAGAACTAAAGGTTAGCGATATTGACTTATTAATCAGTATAGATCAACAAGGGATTCAGGTATTATTAGAACGCTTGGGCTTTGTTAAAGCAGCGATTCAATATACAAAACATTTTAACATATCTGAGAAGAATTTACCGAATTTACACCAGGCTCATTTAAGGCTAATAGAAAAGGAAGTTATACCGACTGGAACAATTGTTTTAAGGGACGTAAAAACTCAAGAAATTGTCAAGAATTCTCAAGGAAAACCAATTTTTTTAGAGCCAGTTAGGGATGCAGCAGGAAAGGCTTTGACGAGTTCGATGGGTTTACCGATTTATCCTCTCCCTTTACGAGATCCGAATACTCATAATTTCGTCTTTGATGAGGCAGAAAATCTCATCTTATGTCCTATCTTACAAGAGCTAGGGGGTGAGGTAGTAGAATTTGGAGGAATCCCTCAATTTTGTCCACCTGTTTATGAACAAATAGATGGGAAATTATGCTTAAAGCAAGATAGTAATGGCAATTATGTTTTTGCAGAAGTAGAACGGGATGAGTCGGGGAAAATTAGGCGATTACCAGAAGGAAAACCACTCTTTAAATCTACCAATTGATCTTTAAACTCTCTAGAAAACGGGTTTCTTGAAGAAACCCGTTTTCTGTGGTTTTTTTTGCGGGAAGCATCCCCCTCTTTTCGTAGGTTAAAGGGGTAAAGTCATAACAATCCGTTGCCAAAACCGACTTTTCAGAATATAATAGAGAAGAGTAGTCATTCATCGCTCAGATTAGTTAAGATGACATTACATGACTAATAATATTGACCATGACCGCTTATTTAAAGAGTTAATCTCCACCTTTTTTGTCGAATTTATCGAGTTATTTTTTCCTCAAGTAATGGATTATTTAGATAGGGACTCGATTACTTTTTTAGACAAAGAAGTATTTACCGATGTCACGGAAGGAGAAA
>NZ_JADEXI010000489.1:0-3515 GCF_015207185.1 Microcystis sp. LEGE 08355
GGGCTTGCTGAATATCATTTCCGACTCCTAACCCCACCAACAAACTTTTTCAGCCAACCCTATTTATTGAATTTTAACATTTAATTTATAGGTGGCATTGCCGCGAGTTCCCCCTACAATTATTTCATAATTTCCAGTAGCAGGTAATTTTAGACTAGATTGGGTAGCTTCTGTTTTCAATATTTCCCCATTCGGTGCAATCACATCAAATACGGCATTATTTTCTAATGATGTAATTTTCAGATCCATTCTCTGTCCTTGATTCGCTCTTAAGAGATAAATATTTCGACTCCCTCGCACAACCGATTGATTAACGGTGGTGCTATTAGCTCCGGGTGCAAACCGGATTTGAGACAATAAACAAGGTTGTCTTTGATAAACGACTCGTCCCGTATTCAAATAATCTGCGGTTAACGTCCAGATTTCTTGAGTTTTTTGGGTGTCTAACTCAATTTTTGTCGTGATATTTAAGTTTAACTGATTACCCTTTCTTGTTCCTCGTAAGGTTTGAGTATAGGAAGTATAATAAGCTGCTTGTTCATTATGAATTGTAGCTTCTACCCGACCCGTGACTTGATTTCCCTGAATATAAATCCTCGCGGTAGCATCCAGATTATCATTAGCGACTGAAAAACAATAACCTTGAATCGAAGAAGTGCTAGACGCTTGGGCAATTTGTCGGGGGGGATGATTTGCCATCCCTGGTGTAACATTGACTAAACTTGCAAAAATGACTAGACATCCTAATAATTTCATCATCATCGGAACCATTCCAAGTTTTCACTAATACTAAACTAATTATCGCCCTAGCCACCATATTTAGACTTTCCCGTTGACAAAAGACCATAACCTCTGCTGTATGCTCTGCCCCCTTACTGGGTACAAAAATTGAGTAAATCTCTAATACACGACTTGGCAAATTTTCGTCAAAAAGGGAATAAGGGTGTAAAATAGAGGAAAAGCGAGAAAGAGTGGGCATAATGCTGCTCTTATCGATAATATTGCCAATAGTGAACCAATTCCTCTCTAAGTATCGAATCTAAGTATCGAAGCATATTTGAGCGCAAGAAGGGATTTGAGCAGGTGTGTGGCTACTATACAGGGGTGTAGATGTACTCTATGCTTGCAATTTTACCAAGTCGCCCCTTCAACCGAATCGCCCGAATCTCTATTTCTCTAAGCCTGTCAGGGTAATGCTTTCAGCCAATCCTTAAAAAAGTATCAAGAAAATATCATTTTTAAAATAGGAGGATGTTCTCCCATCGCGTATAATATTTGACGCAGATTAACTAATCCTTTTCGGTTCAAACGCAAAATTTTTACTGTTACTCTGCCGATAGAAGTTAATCCAATAATCAAAGTATAATCATTACTCCAAGCAAAATGATCTGACCAATTTTGTTGTCTGGGATTATAAAGAGAGACTATTTCCCCACTAACGGGATCTGTTCCTTCTGTTTTATTATATTTATGATTGTTGCATCCTTGGCACGCTAAAGCTAAGTTATCTAAATGAGTGTGACCTCCTTTACTCAGAGGATAAATATGTTCGACAGAGAAGCCTTGAGTGGCAAACTTTTCTTGAGAATAGCAATATTCACAACAATTATCTGCCCTCGCTTTAACCACTTCTTTGAGTCGAGTTGTCAGTTTATTTTCAGTCATTAACGATGGGTTTGATGCTAAGTTGTGTCATTAAATCCGTTAGGGATATTTGACGTAATCGGGCTAATTGGGCTAGATATTCTAGACGTTGTGTTTGGTGAATTTCCATTTGATCGCTCAATTCGAGTAATTCTTGGTACTCTTGCTCTGTTAAATTTTCTTCATTTCTCTTGTTGATTAAAAGTTGATAACGGCCTTGATTATCTTGAGAAAGACCTTGATTAATTTTTAATAATAATTCGGTTTCATCTTTTGATAAACTAGGGGCATGATGTTTCGCTTTTAGCGCAATTATATCTTGAAAAAAACCTTCTAATTCAGATAAGCTTAACTGTTCGACGGCTTCTAGTAAGTCTTCTTTAGATAGTTGGGCTTGAATTTTTATGGTAGGCATTTTCTATGACCTGTTTCATGAAGATCGTCTCTTATTATGTATGATACCCATTATTTCACCCCCATCTAGGGGAATGGCATAAGTTCTAGTTACAATTTCTCCCATTCATCTTTAGAAATTTGAGCTTGTTTTAGAATTCTACTGAGTAAATTAATACTAATATCTGACTGATGAGGATTGGGAAGACGGACTCTTAAGCCATTTTTTTCCATAAATTGGTGTCTTTTCCCTGTGTAGGGACCTTGAAATTCTGCTTTATGCAAAGCTGAAATTAAATTAGAACGAGAAATTGCACCAAAATAAGGCATGATTCAACTTAGATAAATGTTAGGCGACTAAATCTATTTTTAAAGATAAACCGTCAAATTCTGGCAATTGATGACCTAATTTAATTGCCAATAATATCCATTCTTCTAAGACTTCTAAGAGTTCCCGACGACAAGCTTCTAGGGTTTCTCCGGTTGCCCAAACTCCTGGAGCATTGGGAATGTTGCCATAAAATCCCTCATTATCCTCTAAAAGTTCATAATGGGCTGTTTCCATCGCTTTATTAAGATATTCTTGGATCATAGCTTTCTTTGATTGATTATTTCGTTTTTTCCCAGTATAACATAGTCATTTATCCCTTTGAGCGGTGCGCCCCTTCAACTGATCGGCCGATCCTCTGTTTCTCAAAGCCTTTCAGGGCAATGCTTTCAGCCAATCCTTAAAGAAAGTATTAAGAAAACGGGAAGGGGGGAAAAAAATTATGATGGGAGCATCATTCTTTTACCATAACTTAGGCTCAAAGCCAGAATCATTAATTATTTCTACTGTTTCTCCCGATGGTTTAATCACAAATAAACCTTGTTTATAGGCATAACGATCTACTCCTTCATCTATTTCTATTCCTGCCACTGCACCATAAGCTTGATAGTTCTTATAGTGGGGAAATGCTTCTTTAAATCGACTTAATTTTTCTAGAAATTCATTAACATCATCTTTCGATAAACGAGACTTACATTCGACTAAAACTACCTCGGTTTCATCGACGGCTAAAATATCAATCTCCATGGCGATTCCTTGGCGTTTTACCCTAGCGCGACTGTAGGTTTCTTTGACATCGATACCCTTCGCACGAAATAGGCGAATAACCGCAGGTTCCACTAATTCCTCGACAAATCTTCCCCAGCGAGTGGTTAAACTATCCACTGCACGACTGGTATTTGCCACTGTTTTCTCTAGCTGTGCTAAACGGCGATCGGCTTCGGCCTTGGCTTCGGCCGCCCGGCGATCGTATTCGTCCGCCCGGCGATCGGCTTCGGCCTTGGCTTCGGCCGCCCGGCGATCGTATTCTTGGCGTGATTGTTCAAACTTTTCGTTAGTTTTCTCGAAAAGTTTATAGATATCTTCGATGGTAATCGGTTGAGACATAGTTATTTACTTTAATCCTCCTTATTTTACTTATTACTATAAT
>NZ_JADEXI010000490.1:0-3514 GCF_015207185.1 Microcystis sp. LEGE 08355
TAATAAGGGGGGGCAGAGGCAAAATCTATCTTCAATTTAATTATAACTACTTACTTAACTCCGATTAACTCGATTTCGGGTTAATGGGAATAGCCAGCGCTTGAACTTGAATTTTTTTTAACTCGGAAACTAATCGAATCGCCTGCTGTTCGTAGAGGGGGGCGCCCAGGGTTGCTGGCAAATTTTCCATGAGATCGCTGGCGGTTTTCAGGGGACAATTAGAAAAACGACTGATTACGGTGGGCGCTTCCGCGGCAATATTGCGATTAAAGGCTTTTTCCACCCGCACGCGCCAAGTTTTGGGAGTTCGACGACCCTGTTCCACCCGTCGCAGTCCGTTGATAGTGGCCAGCACCACAATGCGATCGCCGATGCGTAAGTTGAGATAATCTTCGGGCATTAATTTCGGGGCTTGCCGTTCTCGTTGGTGTAGGATCGGCACGACTCGATAACCGTAGGCAATATCCCCGAGCGAGCTACCATTGAGAGTATCTCCGGCTTCGATCTCGTATTCTGTCACCAGAATCGTTTTTTGCGCCCAACGGAACAGATAGATGATATTTTCTCCGAAAGCGGCCCCCGTAAAGGCTTCTGCCGCCACGGTGTTGGTTCCCAAAATGTGAGAGCGGGGCAGAATTTGACTTAATTGTTGACTAAGGTTGTCGTCGGTGGTGCGGATGACTAAGTAGCTTTGGGGGTTGAGTTTGCGGGTGGTTAGGGCCACTTCTAAATTGAGGATTTCGTCATCGGTAACGATCGCTATACTTTTGGCCCTATCTAAATTGACATTTTTTAAAGATTCTTCGATATTTCCCGTCATCAGGGGCATTTTTGGCAGGATAGTCGCATCAAAATCCCTATTTAAGCTGACCCCGACGATCGCCTGTTGCATTTCTAGTAATAAATTAGCCACTTCTCTGCCGACTCGACCTAAGCCGACAATAACGATATGATTCTGTTGGGGAACTGGGGGACGGTTAGGGATAAATTGAAATCTTGATGATAATAAAGTTTCGGTCAAAATGGCGTAGAGAACCCCGATAAAAGCGGTTCCAGCTAAGGTTAAAAAGAGACTAAATAGCTGCATCCACCAGGGTACTGCATTTAAATCTTCGGGGTTAGAGGCACCGAAAACATCCCCATAACCACCTAATAAAAGAATCGCCGTTCCTGAAAGAGCGGAAATAAAGGAAGCTCTCGGAGCGTAGAGATGGAAAAGAAAAGTCCCGATAATTACTAGGAGGATAATGATAAATACTGACAGGAAAGCCACCCGGTGAATTTGCTGCTGAAAACTCAATTGCCAGAATTGTTGGATTTCTTTGAGCAATTTTTGCCAAAAATGCCGCAACTTCTGGCGAGAATTTGACGGTTTCTGGCGGGTAGCATCGATATTTTGGTAGGTAGTTTCGATGGTGGTAATGGTATCACCGGCCCCGATAGTGGTGGTGGGGAACCATTGATAAAATCCAGCCCTTAAAGGTTCATCGGGGGCTGTGTGTGCTAACAGACGACGGGTGGGGGTATTTAAATCACCTAAAAAGCGATCGAGTAAACCATCTTCGGGGCTAATTTGTCTCTGGATAATCCGCAATTTCTGACCGTCGAGATGCAAAAAACCGAGGGTTTCTGTGCCTAATGTGGCTAAAGCAAAGGCATTGGCGGGTAGTTGGGTAGGTTCATAGGCGATAAAATTGCCTAAACGTTCCTTAAGTAGCTGATTGAGATTATCTTTAGAAGAACGCACCACTAAGCGGGTAAGGGGATTTAATTGCCGAATAATTAGGGCAGTGGTGGCATTAATTCGCTCATCACTGGTGACAATTAAAGCAGCCCGACAGCGATCGATTCCCGCTCTTGCTAAAATGTTTTTTTGACGACAATCACCGATAATTATTTCCTCTAATAAATCGGGAAAATCATTAATTTCCCAACTGGGAGGCTGTATTAGTTCGATACCGACAACGCTAACCCCAAACTCTTTTAAAGATTTGACGCAGTGTTGTCCGAGACTACCCAATCCACAAACTAAAAAGCGATCGGCTAACTTGACATTCCCAGGGACAAAGCTGAGAGATTCTTGGTTCATAGATTCTGCTTGTCTTAAAAAATAGAAGGATTTTTCAAAATTCCGATCCCCCCTGCCCCCCTTGATAAGGGGGGTGCCGATTCCCCCTTAATCTACCCTTAATTTCTTCTTAATAAGAAGAGGGTCTGACAATTTTTAACACCTACCTAATTATAACATACCAGCATTTTTATTGCGTACCCGTTGATACATTTCTTCCATATTTAATTGGGAAGCAACGAAGTAATAAACTCCAGCAATATGTTTACAGGGATTTTCCCAATCGGGACAGGAACAATAGGTTCAGCTTTTTTCTGAGGGAAAAACCTAAATAGTGATTTCAGCTGGCTCTTCGGTTTGTGTTATGCAATGGACGGGGGTTATAAGGGGTGGAACCCTTATAGAAAAAGACATTTGGCGATTTTTGTCAATTGTTTTTGATCTAGAGCGAACTAATCAATTCAATCTCTTGCCAGATAAGGATTTAGTCGATTTATGCCACCCTATCGAACCATAACAAGTAACGAAGAGCCTTTCAGCTTTCATCGACCTGACTTTTAAACTAACTTCAGGATGAGACTGCTTTAATCTCGCCTGATAAACCTGAACATTGGTTCCAGCTTTTGGTACTCTAGAAGCCACAATATAGCATTCTTTTTTAGATTTTTTATGTCTTTCTTGTAAGTAAGAATGATTTAGAGTTGACAATAATTGATCATAAGCTTGTTCAATATTTTTACCCTTGAGTTCAATATAAAGAGCCAAGCTACAGGGATAATCAATTTCTAACAGCCAGTCGCATCTTTTCCCCTCGATGATTAAACAATTATCTATTTTTATCTTAGTAACTAATTTCTGACTATTATTGTTGACGATGAATTCTTTACCATTTTCTTTAACTTTGACTATTTTATTATTATTGCATTCAGAACAGTGACTAATATCCATTATTGTTGAGCCTTTCTTTCTAAGATTTCTTCAAACTCTTGACTAAGTTCATCGGAGACAGCATCGAGGTTATTGATACCAATCAAGTTCACCTCTGTATCTAAGATACTTTGAGTTTGTCCATTGCTAATTGTGTAGGCTGACACATCTTGAAATTGAAGAGTATTTTTATAACCTAAAGATTTTTGTGCTTTGACAGGCTCAACGTTAGCTGCCATGATTTTATTATTCAAAGCTGTGAGAATGTAGGGACTATGGGTAGTGAGAAAGAAACGACAATTTTTATTAGCATAAAGTAAGGTAAATAGTTCTACCATATCTCTTTGAGCGGAGGGAAAAAGATGGGTTTCGGGTTCCTCAATAAAAAATTGGTTGGATTCGGAATCAGGAAAAAACGAGAAAACTAAGAGAATTAATAACATTGGTAAAGCTTCTTGCTGTCCGCTTGAAGCATCAATTAAGTTAATCTTTCTCCCATCGGCATGATAAAGCCAATCT
>NZ_JADEXI010000491.1:0-3513 GCF_015207185.1 Microcystis sp. LEGE 08355
GAGATGATGTTGTTTCCGTAGAGTAGAGAACCAGCTACAGGCTCGCGGATACCGTCGATATCTACGGGAGGAGCGGCGATAAAGGCGATGATGAAGCAGGTGGTGGCGGTGAGCAGGGTGGGGATCATGATGACACCGAACCAACCGATATAAAGACGGTTGTTGGTGCTGGTGATCCACTGGCAGAACTGCTCCCACAGGGAAGCGCTCTCGCGCTGTTGTAGAGTGGTGGTCATTGGTTTATGATTCCTATTAAGTTATCGAGGTACGATTGATGATGTCTCTATCTTAGAGAGTTTGTAACGGTTTGTAAAGGGGTTTGAAACTATTGTTACTTATATCATTGATAAGCTGAGGTTATGAAACGGGTCGAGTGCGGTTGGGTCTTTTCTGATCTAAGATTGAAGACATGACTCGACAACCTCACGATCAATTTGCCAAACAATACCTAGAAGAATTGCTGTCTCCTCTGGGAAAGGTGGAAGTCAGCAAAGAGGTGGCGGATGAAACCCGTCAGGTGGATATTTTCTTCTCTCCTCACCCTAATATGCGGGGAAATGCTCAATCTTTGGGTCTTTTAGGGCAAATGGTGACAACAAGCACTTTGCTTGAGCCTTTTCGCAATGCTCCCAATCGAACGGAAATTCGCAACTGTATCTTAAAACTGTTTTCGATTTTCGCTGAACTTCAACGGAAAGGGAAACGGGAAAAAACTGAGTTAAACGAGGATGACTTACCTAAATTATGGATTTTGGCTACTTCTATTAGTTTCCAGATACTAGAGAGTTTTGATGCTAAATTAGAACTAGAAAACTGGACAGAAGGGATTTACTTTTTATCTCCCTCTCACCGAACGGCAATTGTAGCGATTAATCAGTTACCTATTACCCCAGACACTTTACTGTTAAGATTGTTGGGACGGGGGAAAACCCAAAGCCAAGCGGTGAGAGAGTTGCTTGAGTTGCCTTCTGGCGATTCCTTCCGTCAAAATGTCATGGAATTATTGATTAGTTGGCGTGTGAGTGTTGAAGTTAATAATCTTTTAGAATCAGAAGATAGGGAGGTATTTATGGCTTTATCTCAATCTTATTTAGAGTGGAAAGAGGCGACTAAACGGGAAGGACTTCAACAAGGACTTCAACAAGGACTTCAACAAGGACTTCAACAAGGACAACGACAAATTATTGAAAATTTAATGCAAGTGAGGTTTGGAGAATTGGATGAGTCTTTAATAAAAGTCATTGATGAGTTGCTCAAGTTATCACCGATGGAGTCTAGTCGTTTATTATTGGAGTCTTCACGGGAAGATTTAATCAGACGATTCCTCTCTGAATAAATTAATTAAGGTTCTTCAGTTTGTGTTATGCAAGGGACGGAATTATAAGAGATGAAACCCTTATAGGGAATGACATTTAGCGATATTTGTCAATCTAGGACGAACTAATCGATTAATTCTCTTGCTAGACAAGAATTTAGTCGATTTATGCCACCCGATCAAACCATACCAGGTAACGAAGAACCAAATTAACAATCTTTTAGAATCAGAAGATAGGGAGGTATTTATGGCTTTATCTCAATCTTATTTAGAGTGGAAAGAGGCGACTAAACGGGAAGGACTTCAACAAGGACTTCAACAAGGACAACGACAAATTATTGAAAATTTAATGCAGGTGAGGTTCGGGGACTTGGATGAGTCTTTAATAAAAGTCATTGATGAGTTGCTCAAGTTATCACCGATGGAGTCTAGTCGTTTATTATTGGAGTCTTCACGGGAAGATTTAATCAGACGATTCCTCTCTGAAAACTAAAAATAATTCGATAATCGTAAGCAAGAGTACAAGACCATAACTCTCCTAAATTACACCTTAATTTATGGGTTTTTAAAGACGGTGTAAATGGCTCTTCGTCCAGTTTTCTAAGTAGGGTTTGCGGCAAAAAGTAGGGGCGAAGCATTCGGATAGGAAATCTACGGTTTCAGCGATAGGTTATGCCCGAATGCTTCGCCCCTACAGGACGTAAGGTTTTGAACCACAATTCTCTCAAAATCCTGCACCTGTTATAGTCATTTCAGATAAGTCTAATACACTCTATACCGACAAAACCCTTATGAACTCTGGGATTAATATTCTCAATTTTAATTGAAATGACTATACCTTACTGACCGCAGATTCCGCAAAGCTTCCACGATCGAGCGTTGACCCGCATCTTCATCAAGGTAGAGCCGGATTTGACTCATTACAATTCACCGGCTCGATATCGGGATTCCCAGTCTTCACAATCGGCTCGGTAAGCATCGATATCGGCTTCTATCTGTTCTTTATTCGCGTGATAATACGCTAGAGCGCTATAAATTTGAGCCAGATTTAACTGAGGATACTCCCTAGCGATCGCTTCGGCACTCATTCCCGTTTTATGATCCATGACTAAACTTTGAATCGTGATTCTAGTTCCCGCGATCCGGGGACGGGAATTACAAATATCCGGACTAGCCACAATAAATTCGCTAATATCAATGCCTGTAGCCATATTTTCGCCTAAAGAAGTCCCTTTTATTGTAGCTCGATCGATACATCTGAACAACAAAAAAGCACCCCTTTTCGAGGATACCCTTTTATCTAATGATTTAGACGCTAACTGATTGAAATGCCAAAAATAGGGAGTTTATGGACTTTCCACTCAAAGTTAGGTTAGATTATGACCGTTTTTTCCTCAAAAAACCCACCAGAGAAAACAGCCCTAACCCTAAAATAGAACTAGGCTCCGGTACAGATTGATTATTTTGTGGATCTAAACGAGCGATCCAAGCTTCAGAATTACCACTAGGGTTAATTCCAGTACCCACAATTGTTAACCCATCAGCAGAAATTGCCGTCGCATCGCTTAAAGTCCAACCCGTTAAATTTAAACCATAATCATTCGTTAAAACCTCTTTTAGGCTCCGCATTCCTAGGGTACTATTCCAGATGAATGCCTCACTATTATTAGCACTATTACCTCGACCAACAATAACAGACCCATCTGCTGATACTCCATTAGCACTGCTATGGAAACTCCCCCCAGGTAAATCTCCTAGTCCTACCATCCCCGTTGCTTGTGTCCAACGGAATGCTTCAGTACCATTAGCACTATTGCCGAAACCAACAACAACAGACCCATCAGCTGATACTCCATTAGCACTGCTATGGAAACTCCCCCCAGATAAGTCTCCTAGTCCAACCATCCCCGTCCCTTGTGTCCAACGGAATGCCTCAACACCATTAGCACTACTGCTCGAACCAACAATAACAGATCCATCTGCTGATACCCCAAAAGTCTGGCTAAAGAAATTACCCCCAGGTAAGTCTCCTAGTCCCACTATCCCTGTTGCTTGCGTCCAACGGAATGCTTCAGTACCATTAGCACTACTGCTCGAACCAACAATAACAGATCCATCTGCTGATACCCCAAAAGTCTGGCTAAAGAAATTACCCCCAGGTAAGTCTCCTAGTCCCACTATCCCTGTTGCTTGCGTCC
>NZ_JADEXI010000492.1:0-3506 GCF_015207185.1 Microcystis sp. LEGE 08355
CTCCTAGGGAATAGTAAACAGTGCCTAAATTATTGTAGGAAGACGCTTCACCCCCCCGATCACCGATTTCGCGTGTGATTGCTAAGGACTGTTGATGAAACTCGATCGCTTTTTGGTATTCTCCTAGAAAATAGTAAACATTGCCTAAACTGGTGAGGGATGCGGTATATTTCCAGTTAGTTTGATCCTCCTGTTGTTGGTAAACAGTGACTAATTCAAGGTAATAATCGGCTAGGGTTTGATAATACCCCCGTCGGGTGAGAAAATTATCGATAGCACGGAGAATATCAAAAGCATTGTCGTACTCGGTTAACTGATAGTGATGATAGAAAATTTCTAGGTAAGGTTGCACATCGTTGAGGATTTCCCAGGAGTCGGGTTTAGCAATAGAAAGATAATAGGCGATCGCTTTTTGGTGTAATTCCCTTTGATCGCCGGCTTTGTATTGTGCATATTCCCAAACTAAAGGCTGAAAACTAAAAATTCGCTGGCGATTTTCCTCTTTTTCTTCTAATAATGATCGTCGCTGCAATTCTCGCAGATCTGCCGTGATCTCGGACAGTGCGATCTCTGGGTAATTATCCATCACCGCTTTGGCTGCTGGAGAATCAAATTCTCGGCGATAAATGCTGGTTTTAGTGAATAATTCCTGCTGTCTTTGGCTAAGTCGCTGAAAACTAGCATCTAAAACTAAAGCAATTCCCACTGTCTCTTGACGATGACTCCCCACCACCTGCGGATCGCTCAAAAGTTGCGATAAATTTCCTAATCCTAAGTCCGCTAACCTTTCTAAACTGGGGTTTTGCGGAAATTCTGCTAAGATTAAATCCGCCACCAATCGCAGGAGTAATGGATGACCATCCACCCGTCGAGAAAAGTTCTCTAGATCCCCTGTTATTCGCGATTCCGCTAACAATTGCGCCCCTTCAGGTGGTTTCAAACCTTTTAGCTCGATCCAACGGTTAAAAACCCTAGTTTTTGGCTTTTCTCTGGTGGTGACTATAATTTTGCTGGTGTCACCTTTTTCTATCCAAGCAGTGAAAAACTGCTGATAAAATTCATTATTCCAAGAACCATCTTCCCCTAATAAACTCTCTAGATTATCGATAATAATTAGGTGGCGATGGCGTTGCAGTTGTCTGATTAAAGCTTCCTGTAAATCTATTTCTTCTTTGGGGACGGGATAACCAAATTCCGTCAGGAATTGGCGAGCTAAACCACTAAATTCGCCCAGATTTCCCGCTTCCCACCAAAAGCGTTTTGGGAATAAATCTTTATCGTCCCCTAGGGAAGGATCGAGGGGAATTTCCTCCTCAAAAATTTTGCTGGCTAGGGTAGATTTTCCAATTCCTCCAACTCCTTTGATGCCAATCATCGCAACATTTGGATCAGTAAACCACTGCTTAATTTGGGTGATTTCCTCCTTCCTTCCCTGCCAATAGGCGAGACGTTTTCGAGCATTTCCTCCCCTGAAAGTACTCCTTTGACTACTGCGATTATTTTCTATTGCGTCTGCTTTTGGGTGCAGATCCGCCAGTCATTCAGGAGGGATTCCTAGATTTAAATTACCCTTAACTTCTTGAATGTTCAATTGTTGTTTAATATCTTTGTTTATTTGTGTACCAATTTGAGTTTTCGTTTCTGTTTGATTCTGATTAATTGTCATAATTTGTTGTGCTAGGGTTTGGATTTCTTGGGCAAAATTGGGGTCTTTGAGCATTTCTACCTGTAAAAAAGGAACCACTTGCTGTTCAATCATCGCCTCGGATTTGGTTTGTTCGGCTGCCGCTAAAACCTGAGTGGCGGCGGGTTCCTTTTGTAACTTTTGCTTAATTTTTTGCCACAATTCTACACCTTTATCCATGGCTCCTTCCGTTAATTTACCGATAACAGCTTCAAAGGCGATTTTAGCGATTTCGGCGGCGGCTAATTCTGCTAACATAATTATCAATGGGGGGAATTTTTCGCCATTCTAGCACAACGGCAACAGCAGTTGTGGACGGTTTAAATGTTTGGTTGACTGTTCAAGAAGTAAAAAACAAAACTCTGATATCGTTGCCACAACAGGATTTAGATTAGAGCGAAGCGGACGCGCTGGTAAGCTAAGACATATTTAGGGTTTGCGGCAAAAAGTACGGGCGAAGCATTGGGATAGAAAATCTCCGGTTTCACCGATAGGTTATTGCCCAAATGCTTCGCCCCTACAGGACGCGGGCCGATGAAGACGCAAAAATCTTGCACCTGTTTCGCTCGTAAAGCCACAAAACCCCTACCTTGCCTACATTTCACATTTATTCAGCAAACCCTATTTAAACTGCTTATTCTTAGATTAGCCGAATCTCCTCCAATTCCTTTACTGTTGCCTCTTGCCTCGTCTCAACAAGCAATTTAAATGCGCGGGCAGCTTATCAGTCCACAGGGGTTATTTGCGATCATGAAAATTAAGACATAGTTAAGCGATCGGGCATAACACACCATTGGAGCGGACAATATTGGTAGGTTTTTGTTGGGAGGGAAACGTGATCGTTTGCCCCTCAATTAAGCCGTTAGGCAAATACGAGATATTTGTTTTTTAGGTAAGTCTCAGCAATTTTAAAGATCACAGAAGGAGTTAAATATGTCAGAAGAAAATATTCCTATTCAAATACAAGATAGAGATAATGTACTTGCGGCTGATGACGGCATAGAATGGCGTTATGGAAAACGCCCAGATTATTCAGGAACGAATAAAACGTTGAGGGTGCAAAGCGAAAAACATCATCCCACTGGCTCCTTAGAAGCTATTGCACAGAATTTAGTAAGAACATTTGAAATGGAAGCCACTTACAAGCTAAATCCCAATCAATGGACATCGGTTGATATAGATCAATTTAGAATGCGTACTAACCACGGTCCGGAATATACGGTACAAGATATTATAGAACGCGGAACTTATAATTTATTTTTAGGCGAAACACCGATTTATAGTTCAAAAGCAGAAGATTTTGAATCAGGTGCAGCCAGTTTTATGAATGCTTTTAAAACTGGTTTTGTTTGGGAAGTTATTGAGGCTTATAGCGGTCCGCCAAGAGTTATTTTTAAATGGAGACATTGGGGAACACATCAAGGAGAATTTAAAGGTCATGCGCCTACCAACAAACTAATAGAGGTATATGGCATTACAATTGCTGATGTAAATGCAGATTTAAAACTGACTTATGTTGAACATTTTTTTGATAATAGCCAATTTTTAGAAAAATTGGTTTCTGGCGGAAAGTGTCCAATGCACGGTTAGGAAATGACAAGGGTGGGATCACCCACAAATCTGCAAAATCCATCGGGTTACTTTTGATCCTCTAGTCATTTCATACTAAATCCGTTGAGTAACGCACAGAAAATGGGTTTCTCCGAGAAACCCGTTTTCTCCTCATGCACTCATGCAAAAAATTGAGGCACTTTTTCCCTGAAAATTAGGTAATTGGCCACCTCAAAACCGGTAAAACCCCACACCCCACACCCCACACCTG
>NZ_JADEXI010000493.1:0-3487 GCF_015207185.1 Microcystis sp. LEGE 08355
GGCTTGAATCAGATCATCGGCTATCGCTTTTGATTGTAACCCACCGCCATCATTAGCGATGACTATTTCCAAAGGATTACCAGGATTAGAATTATTAAACTCCTCTTGATACCTTGCCACACCTCGGAGAATTTCCTTGGCGCTGTTGGGGTCGTTAGCGATGGGGACAACGACGGCTATAGTATTTTGATTACCCTTTTGTCTAGCTTTGGCGTTATTGTAATAGATTTTGCCCTCCGGATCGTTTGCTTGGGGAGTGGCTGCCAGTTGGTAAGATGCGATCGCATTTGCCCAATCTTCCTTTTTAAAGGCCGCTGCGCCTTTTTCTTGGTTAGGAGTGGAATTAAGCAGTATTTTCTCACCTTGGCTAAATAAATCGGGATTTTTAGCCGTATCACTCACAAAAGTTGCCTCGGTTTGCTTGTCTGGGGTTTCTTCCCCGACAACTTGGGGAGTATCGGGTTTGGGAATCAGCATTTGCAATAGACTCCAACCCCCTAAACCTGCGGTTAAAGCGGTAATTATCAAAGCGAAGGGAAGTAACCAGTTAGATTTTTGGCCAACTCTAGTTGTCCCCCCCGGAGACACCACAACCGTGGTTTTAACCGTCGTTGTTACGGGATCCATCGCTTCCCTAGGCAGGCCACAGATAGGACAATCAGGAGTAGTATTTTCGCAGGGTTCATGACCCCCCGCAGTCGCTTGCGGATAAGTTTTACCATCTTTAGGGATACCGTCACATTGCCAAGTAGTCATAATCAGTTATCAGTTATCAGTTATCAGTTATCAGTGGGTAAGTTATCAGTGGGTAAGTTAACAGTTATCAGATGTGAGTTTTTAAGTGAGCAGTATTAAATAGAAGTTTCTTGCCATCTTTTCACTGTTTACTGATCACTGTTTACTGATCACTGTTTGAGGACGTTGTCGTAAGCTTTGGAAATAGAGGCCACCGATAAGCAGTAAAAAGAGGATATAAGCAACAATTTGACTGATATAGAGGTTTTGACGATAACCAAACAGAGATTTAAGGAGGAGTCCGGGGAAAGTGCGATCGCTCAAAATTTGGGAACCGTCCCAAACTTGAAAACCGAGAAGACAGGAAGAGGGGAGAGAAGGACAGAAATTGCGATAAAAAGGGTCAATTTCACTTAAAAGACTGATTCCTGCGTCGATATGTTTCAAAACACCGATGAGTAATCCCGCAACGATTAAGAGCAGGAAAGTCCCCATAATTTGGAAAAAGAGACGGATATTAATTTTTACTCCCCCCGCAAATAGGAGAATTCCCAACAAAGTTGCCACACTTAACCCTGCTATCGCACCGAACGTTTGTATCTGCCAATCTTTTTGGAATTGGGCCAGGATAAAGAGGACAGTTTCAAATCCCTCCCGCAAGACAGCGATAAAAACGAGCAGAAAAATCGCTTTTCCTGCCCCATTTTCCGCTTTTAAACCCGCTTTTACCGCACTTTCTACCTCAGATTTCAAAGATTTGGCCTGTTGAGTCATCCAAATTAACATCCAACTCAACATCAAAACGGCAATCAGTCCAAAAGTGGCGGCCAGCAATTCCTTAATTATTGGTACAAATGGACTAGGAGAGGCATCCACTTGCAAAAGGATTCCCCCTAGCAAAATACCGACCAAAACACTAGCCACTACTCCCGCACCAATACCACGATACACCCATGAGTTAAGTTGCGATCGACCCGATTTTTGTAAACAAGCGAGGACAATTCCCACCACTAAAGCGGCCTCGAAACCTTCCCGGAGAGTGATAATAAAAGTGGGTAAAGCGGAACTAAGATTCATAAGCTAGTCGATAAACTCTAGCTTTGATCCTAGCTTAAGCAAAATCCCGCAGCATCTTGCGAATTTCCAGATTGTGTAATTCTTCTTGTCCAATCATACCGCGAGCGAATTCTTCTAGGTAAATACTGGCATCTTCGACGGTTTCTAGAAGTGCTTTGTACAAATCAAGGGATTTTTTCTCATGATTGAGGCTCTCACTCAAGATTGCTTTGATATTGTGTTCATAGCTCTCCTCGATGGTGGCAATTTTTAAGCTAGGATGGCCTTCTAAACCGGTGAGAATTTCCCCAACTTGTTGCGCGTGGGTGAGTGATTCCGTGGCCTGGGTCTGGAAAAATTGGACGATGGGGATACGATGGGGACCTGTCACCATCAGGGAATAGTGGGTGTAACGGACAACTCCCGCTAGTTCAAATTCCATGATTTCGTTCAGTTGTTCGATGGTTTTGTCTCTGTCTAGTTCTCGCATAAGATTCTCAATAATTTTTCTCTAATTGCAATTGTAGCTAATCCAGACTGGCTAAATGAATCTAAAAACCTTGTTGGCTAATATCTTTAGGCTTTTTTGCCATCAAAAAAGTGCCAGCCATTTGAGCAATAGAGGGAAATTTTAGGCACTTTTTCCCTGAAAATGCCTAAAATCCCACACACCCTACAAAAAACCTTTTCAGCAAACCCTAGGTGCCGCAAAAAGACTTTAGCTGGGGGAATAACAACTCAAGAGGTCATTAAAGGTTTCATTTTGTCTTAAACCATCGAAAACAAAGTTATTACGCGCTAATTCGCCGCATATATCCGGTTCTATGTCTAGAGCTTCGCGTAAACAGTTGATCGCTTTTTGTTGTTGACCGAGAGCGGCATAACAGCAGGCGGCATTATACCACGCATAGCGATCATCTCGATCGATTTTTAACGATTCTTCATAACAGGCGATCGCTTCTGTTAAACGCTGTAATTCCTGTAGGATCACACCCTGTTGATACCAGGACCAGTAATCTTGCGGTCGGATATCGAGGGCGGTACGATAATTAAATAAAGCCTCTTGGGGATTGCCCCAATCCCGGAAAGCGTCGCCGCGACGATACCAGGCCCAATAATCCCGGGGTCGCGCTCCCAAGGCCAGATCATAGGAAGTAATAGCGCGTTCGTAGTTTTTGAGCAATCGATAGGCATCCCCTTGCCGGTAGGCGGCCCAATAGTCCCCCGGACTGTGACTTAGGGCCCGTTGAAAACAAGCGATCGCTTTTTCGTATTCCTTTAATTCCTGTAGATAAACACAACCTTGATCATACCAAGCCCAATAGTTATCATCCTTTACCTGTGCGGCGTTAGCATAACTTTCAGCCGCTTCTTCATACATTCCCAAGTCTTCTAGTATCATACCCCTTTTGTACCATGCCCAATAGTCATCTGGATAATATTCTAAGGCTTTTTCGTAGCTGATTAAGGCTCCAAAATAGTCCATTCTTTCTTTTAAAATATTGCCTTGGTCATACCAGTCCCGATAGGTATCCGGACGGCATTCGAGCGCTCGATAGACAGTAAGTAGATAGGTCATAGTTATTAATCTATAGTAAGTAGGGAGGCACAATTATTTGTAGGATGGGTTAGCGGTAGCGTAACCCATGCGGGGGTTGGGTTTCATGCTTCAACCCAACCTACGTTCATCTTATAT